>CAYTJW010000772.1:0-3221 GCA_964438135.1 uncultured Thermoanaerobaculia bacterium | reverse complement strand
TGGTGGCGGCGCCCGGGCTCGCCGGCGACGCCACGTCGTGGTCGCCGTGGCAGGACGAGCAGGCGACCGCCCCGGCGTGCGGGCTCCGCTCGAGCTGGCGGGGCACGTCGTCGTGGCAGGATGCGCAGTCGACGGCCCGGAGCTCGTCGGCGTGAGGCAGCTCGGCGCCCTGGAGGTCGGCGTGGCAGGCGACGCAGCCGAGACCCCCGTGGGCCGACGCCGCCAGCACGGCGGGGTCGACGAAGACCGAGATCTCCTCTCCCCCGCGGCTGCCCGCCAGCTCCCGGTCCTCGTGGCAGGTCAGGCAGTCGGCGTTCTCCTGCGCCGCCACCGGCGCGACGATGGCGAGGGTCGCGGCGAGCAGGATGCCGGCGGCCCGCGTCTGTCCCCGGTCGGAAGCTGTGTTGGGTCGAGGCACGGTTGCGGTCTCCCTCTCCCCGGCCGGGCCGGTTGTGCTGCCCCTGGCACGGTACCGTCCTGGCCGTGACCTGACAAGTCCCTCGGCCGTAGCGGTTTGATGAGACGGCGTTGCGGTTGCGGGCGTCGCGCCGGTCCGGCGACGCCGCGCTCAGCCGACGAACGACGCCGACGGAGAGGCGGCGGGGGTCTCGCGGGAGGTCGCGGCGGTCCCGACCGCCGGCGCCCCGCGGTTGTTGGCCAGGAAGCGGGCGCCGAGCCAGGAGGAGACCTGGGCGATCGCCGCGCTGGCGCGCTCGCCGGCCGGGGTGGCGGGCCAGGCCGCGGGGTCGAAGTGCAGCCGCGACAGGTCGTCGAGGACGTTGGCGAGCGGCACGCCGTGCTGCAGGGTGGCCGAGACCGAGGTCGAGATCGCCTCCATCAGGTCGGCCAGGGCCGGGTTGCCGCTCGCCAGGGCGACCCTGAGCTCGCCCGGGGAGCCGTCCTCGAACAGGGCGACGGTGACCTGGCCGTCGTGGCCATCAGCGCCCAGGCGCTGGGTCACCACTCGCCGCGGCTCGGGCAGGGGCCGGCGGCGGGGGGGCGGGGCGGCCGCGTCGCACGCCAGGTCGTCGGCCGACGCCAGGTGTTTGCCGCGCAGGCTGATGTCCTTGAGGCCGAGAGCCCACGCCTGCAGCACCAGCTCGAGGGCCTCCTCCTGGCTCGACTGCGGCGGCACGAGGAGAGTCGCTGTCGCCGCCCCGGACAGGAAGGGCTGTACCGCCCCGGCCATGCGCAGCACCGCCAGGGCCGAGACGCGGTCGTCGTCGGGCAACGGCTCGACCCCGGCCGTGGCGCAGTCCATGAGGCGGGCGGCGGCGGCGGTCGGGGCGACGGTGGTGACCTGGGCATGGCGGAACCCGGAGCGGGTGCCCAGGGTGAGGGCCTCGTCCCAGACCGAGATCGCGGCCCTGAGCAGCTCTCCCGGCACCGGTCGGGCGGCGAGGTGGTGGGCCGCCTCGCGGTGGCGCTCGAGCACCTCCAGCATGGGGGCGCGGTTCGCCGGGTAGGCGGCGAAGGAGCCGACCGCAGCCGCCAGGCGGGCCGACTGCAGGTAGGCCTCGCCGGTCAAGAGCGACGTGACCGCCGCGGCCAGGGCGCGGCCGGCGTCGCTGTCGTACCCGTGCCCCGAGGCGGCGACGAGGGAGGCGAGATTGGCGCACGCCAGGCCGAGCGGCCGCAGCTCGCGGGTGCGGGCGGCGATGCGGGCGTTGGGGTAGCGGCTGGAGCTGACCAGGATCTCCAGCGCCACCACCGCGATGCCGACCGCCTGCCGGAAGGCCTCGGGGTCGAGGCGGCCGGCGTCGTCCGCGAACCGGGCCAGGTCGAGGACGGCGAGCTGACAGGCGGTGTCGTCCAGGAAGACGTACTCGCCGCACGGGCTCGAGGCGCTGACCCGGCCCGACGCCGGGCAGGTGTTCCAGCGGTTGATGGCGTCGTCGAACTGCAGCATCGGCTGACCGTCGGTGAGAGCCCGGTCGACGAGCAGCTGGAGCAGCTCCCGGGCCGGCTCCCGCGCCACCACCTCGCCGGTGGCGACGGCGCGGGTCTCCCACCAGCCGCCAGCGGCGGCCGCGGCCATGAAGGCGTCGGGCAGTCGCACCGCCCGCAGCGCCCCACCGCCACGGCTGGCGGCGCCGCGGCCGGGCGCCGGGCCGGCGACGAAGCGGCGGATGTCCGGGTGGTCGACGTTGAGGACCGCCATGGCGGCCGGCGGGTGGCGCCGCTCGGGCGCCCGGATGACTGCCGCCAGGGCCTCCACCCCGTCCAGGAACTGGAGCGGCCCGACGCCGCCGGCCTCTCCGGCCGAGCGCAGCGCGGACAGGTTGACGCCGGCGGCGCAGCCGTGCGGCAAGACCTGGCCACCGCCGGCGGCGAGGTCGAGGGCCGAGGCCACCGGCTCGCCGAGGGAGGTGATGGGGCAGGCGCAGCACAGCGGCTCCGGCTCCCGGCCGAGGGTGCGCCACACCGGGGCGGCGAAGGTCAGCATCTGGTGGAGGATCAGGTGGGAGAGCTCGTCGGCGAACGCCCCGGCGCTGGCGTCGTCCGGCAGGACCCGACCCTCCTCGCCCCGCGCGGTCAGCGTCGTCACCACCCGGCCGACCAGCTCGCGCGCCGACCACTCGGGCTGCGGGGACCCCGGCCGGGTCGGCCCCAGCTCCCCGGCGAGCGCCGCTGCCGCGCTCTGCGACCAGCAGCCGGGGACCTCGACCAGGCGGTGGCTCGGTGCCTCGCCCGGGGCGCCGGGCAGGGGCGCCTCCCGCCGCTGCCAGTCGACGCCGTCGAAGGGGTGGCGGCCGGGCCGGGTGAAGTACCGGCCGATGGTCGCCGGTTGGCTGCCGGTCGCGGCTCGCGCCGGGTCGACCGCCGGGCGGGGCAGTGAGCGCATGCTCGCTCCTCCTGTCCGATGACGGCCCCGACTGTAGGCCAGCCCCGGGGCAGAGTCAAGGGTCTCGCCACAAGATGTTGTGGGGTCTCGCGTCCGCGACCACTACCGATTGGATGGCGCGGGGGTTGTGCCGCCGCCGCGCGCGCGCTAGGCTGGCCGCCGATGCGCCGTCGCACCTGCCCCTGGTGCTGCGCCGCGCTCCCGGCGCCGCCGGTCGACCTCGACCGCTGCAGCCGCTGCGGCCACGAGCTCCGGGGGGCCGACGGCCGGGAGCTGCGGCCGGTCGACCTCCAGCACGCCCACCGGGTCGCCCGCCAGCGGCAGCGGTTCCGCCTCATGCTGGCGGGGGGGCTGCCGCGGGGGGCGGCGGGGGGGG
>CAYTJW010000771.1:0-3226 GCA_964438135.1 uncultured Thermoanaerobaculia bacterium | reverse complement strand
GCGCCCCCACCCACCCGGCAGCCGGGACGGCGGCCGCTGCGACCGGACCCACCGGCCGGCAGGTTTCTGCTCCGCGCGGGTTTCGGCTACGCGGGCCGGGGAGCCCGCGATGAGAGCACGCCGCCTCCTGCCGGTCGCACTGCTGCTCCTGGCGGCCTGCGACCGCCCGCCCGGCCAGCCGCCGGCCGCCGCCGGCCCGGCGAGCGGCGGCACCGTCGTCCTCGGCGTCCTCGGCGACGTCCAGAACTGGAACCCCTACCTGTGCGACAGCGGCCTGTCGGAGGACCTGGCGGCGCTCGTCTACCCCAGCCTGGCCGTCGAGCAGCCCGACTACCGCCTCCACCCGCCGTCCTTCGCCCCGGCCCTGGCCGAGTCGTGGGAGCACTCGGCGGACGGCCTGTCGCTGACCTTCCGCCTCCGCCGCGAGGCCCGCTGGAGCGACGGCACCCCGGTCACCGCCGAGGACGTGGTCTACACCTTCTCCGCCCAGACCGCCGACGAGATCGGCTGGCCCGGCGTCTACGACAAGGAGAACGTCGAGCGGGTCGAGGCGACGGACAGCCACACCGTCGTCTTCCGCTTCCGCCGCCCCTCCCCGTACCAGCTGATGGACGCCAACGAGGGCTTGATCGTGCCGGCCCACGCCTGGCGCGAGGTCCCCTTCGTCGACTGGGAGGACACCGACTGGTCGCGCCGGGTCCTCGCCGCCGGGCCGTTCCGCCTCGCCCGCCACTCGCCCCAGCAGGAGATCGTCCTCGAGGCCAACCCGAGCTACTGGCGCGCCGGGCGACCGCTGGTGGAGCGGGTCGTGGTGCGGGTCGTGCCGAGCCCGTCCGGCCTCGTCACCCAGCTCCTGGCCGGCGGGGTGGACTTCGTCGACAACCTGCCGGCGCGGGACGTCGACCGGGTGCGGCGCAACCCCCGCGCCGCCGCGGTCGCCTACCCCGACCGCTCCTACGCCTTCGTCGCCTGGAACAACCGCCACCCGCTGCTGGCCGACCCGCGCGTGCGGCGGGCGCTGGCGCTGGCCGTCGACCGCCAGACCCTGGTCGACGCGGTGCGGGCGGGGCTGGGCCGGCTGGCGGTGGGCCCGATCCTGTCCGGCATGTGGGCGTTCAACGACACCCTCGCGCCGCTCCCCTTCGACCCCGCGGCGGCCCGCGCCCTGCTCGAGCAGGCGGGCTTCGTCGACCGCGACGGCGACGGCGTGCGGGACAGGGGCGGCCGCCCCTTCGAGCTGGAGCTGCTCGCCAACAGCGAGAGCCAGGACCGGCGCGACGCGGCCGTCCTGGTGCAGGGCGACCTGGCCCGGGTCGGGGTGCGGGTGCGGACCCGCTTCCTGGAGCACAACGCCGTCCTCGACCTGCGCGACCGCGGCGAGTTCGAGGCGCTGGTGTCGAGCTGGCGCGAGCCGACCCAGGTCGACCTGCGGGACACCTG
Organism: uncultured Thermoanaerobaculia bacterium; assembly: GCA_964438135.1. Taxonomy (GTDB): domain Bacteria; phylum Acidobacteriota; class Thermoanaerobaculia; order Thermoanaerobaculales; family Sulfomarinibacteraceae; genus CAYTJW01. The sequence goes on along the minus strand of CAYTJW010000771.1, from coordinate 1,786 downwards.
GCACAGTGCCGAGGAGGGGGTGGAGAGCAACAACTTCGTCCGCTACTCGAACCCCGAGGTCGACGCCCTCATCGAGCGCGCCGAGCAGGCGACGACGTTCGCGGAGCAGAAGCCGCTGTTCGACCGCATCCAGGAGCTGATCGTCGCCGACCAGCCCTACACGTTCCTCTACGAACGGGACTCGGTAGCGGGCATGTCCCGCCGGCTGGCCGGCGTGGCGGTCAACGACGCCACCCCCTACTTCAACCTCGAGGACTGGTCGCTGGCCGGCGAGTGAGGCCCGGGTTGCACCTCCCCTACCCGTACCCGTACCCGTACCCGATCGGCCGGGCGGGGGCAGATGCACCTCCGCCGACCCGGACCGCCGGGGAGCGCCGGGGCCCGTGACCCGCCTCGCCCTGCGCCGGCTGCTGGTGGCGGCGCCGCTGCTGCTGCTCGTCGCCACCCTCACCTTCCTGGTCGTCCACCTCGCCCCGGGCTCCTACGCCGACACCCTCGACCGCCCCGGCCTCTCGCCCCAGGCCCGGGAGCTGGTCCGGGCGCGGTTCGGCCTCGACCAGCCCGTCCACCGCCAGTACCTGCGCTGGCTCGGGGCGCTGGCCACCCTCGACCTCGGGGTGTCCTTCGCCTACCGCCAGCCGGTGGCCGAGGTGCTGGCCCGGGCCCTGCCGCCGACCCTGCTCCTGAACGGCGCAGCCCTGCTGCTCGAGCTCGCCCTGGGCCTCGCCCTGGCGCTGGCCGCGGCGCGGCGGCCGCACGCCTGGGTCGACCGCGCCACCACCGTGCTGTCGCTGGTGCTGTGGGGGTTGCCGACCTTCTGGCTGGCCGGCCTGGCGGTGCTGCTGTTCTCCGTCGCCCTCGGCTGGCTGCCGCCGTCGCACATGCGCTCGGTCGACGCCGAGCTCCTGGGCGGCCCGGCCCGCGCCCTCGACCTGCTCCGGCACCTGCTCCTCCCGGCCGTGTGCCTCAGCCTGGCCGGGGCCGCCGCCACCGGCCGCTACCTGCGCGCCGCCCTGCTCGACGTCCGCTCCTCCCCGTTCCTCCTCGCCGCCCGCGCCCGCGGCCTGCCGGAGTGGCGGGTGCGGTGGGTGCACGCGCTGCGGCCGGCCCTGCTGCCGGTGGTGACCATGCTCGGCCTGTCCCTGCCCTACCTGGTGTCCGGCTCGGTGGTGGTGGAGGTGATCTTCTCCTGGCCGGGCATGGGGCGCGTCCTGGTCGAGGCGGCGGCGGCGCGGGACGTGCCGGTGATCATGGCCGCGGCGGTCCTCGGCGCGGCCGCGGTGGTGGCCGGCAACCTGGTCGCCGACCTGCTCTACGCCGTGGTCGACCCGCGCGCGCGGGGGGCCTCGTGAGGCGACGACGGCTCCGGGTCGGCCTCGGCGGCTGCGCCGCCGTCGCCCTCGCCTGCCTGCTCGGCCCGTTCCTGCTGCCCGAGCTGCCGGGCCACGACCCGACCCGGGCCGCCCTGCTCCCGCCCGGCAGCCGGGTCGTCACCCTGGTCCTCGACGACGGCACGGTGGTGGCGTCGCCGAGCGTGGCGGTGACCGGCGACCTGGTGCGGGTCGAGGGCGGGCCGCGGCCGCTCGAGCTGGCTCGGGCCCGCGTCGTGCGCCGTCTCGACCACCGCTTCTGGCTGGGCTCGGACCGCTTCGGCCGCGACGTGCTGCGCCTGCTGCTCGAGGGGGGCCGGCTGTCGCTCCTGGTCGCCGGCCTGGCCACCGCGCTGGCGCTCGGCCTGGGGGTGGCGGTCGGGGTCGCCGCCGGCGCCGGCGGCCCGCTCCTCGAC
>CAYTJW010000770.1:2955-3226 GCA_964438135.1 uncultured Thermoanaerobaculia bacterium | reverse complement strand
GGTCGGCCAGCGCGGCCGGGGCGCGGTCCGCCGGGCCGGGCACGCGGCGCAGCTCGAAGGGCATGGTCAGGCCGCCCTGGGCGAGCTCGCCCCTGAGGGTGGCGCCGTCGCCGCCGAGAGCGCCGCGGAAGACCGGGTCGCCGGGCACGTCGGCGATGGCGAACGTCACCGTGGCGGCGTCGACCGCGACGGCCGCGAGGGGCAGGTCCCGCGCCCCCTGGGCGGGGATCGAGATGCGACCGCCGAGCGAGCCGTCGCCGCGCGCCCGGCC
>CAYTJW010000770.1:0-2945 GCA_964438135.1 uncultured Thermoanaerobaculia bacterium | reverse complement strand
CCGGAAGTCGACCCGGATCGCCAGCTCGAGGCCCGGGGCCTGGATCGTCCCCTCCCAGTGGCCGGCGAGGGGGGGGGCGGCCGCGGCGGCCAGGGCCGCCGCCAGGAGGGTCGAGACCAGCCAGACCGCCAGTGCGCCGGATCGCCGCATGCCCCCTCCCCGTCGTCGCCAGCCCGAGTGCAGGCGACCGCGCCCTACCAGGAGACCCGGTAGGTCAGGACCTCCACCCCGGCCAGGACGTGCCGGACCGGCGTCGCCCCGAGCCCGGGCAGGTCGCCGGCCGACCGGACGGCGGCCTCGGTGACCAGGATCTCGCCGCCGCGGGCGACGTCCTCGCCCAGCTTGCTGGCGAGGTTGACCGGGTTGCCGAACAGGTCGCGACCCTCCACCAGCAGGAAGCGACCGTAGTCGACGCCGACCGCGATGTGGATGTCGTCGTCGTCCTGCCGCAGGACGTTGAGGTGCTCGAAGCCGCGCAGGATCTCCACCGCCGCCGCGACCGCGTCGGCGGCACCGGGGAAGCGGGCGAAGCAGTTGTCGGCCTCGAACTTGACCACCTGGCCGCGGAACCGCTCGACGATCGGCTCCACCACCCGCTGCATGCGCCGCACCATCGACAGGTAGTGGACCACCCCGTGGCGGAGGGTGAGGAGGGAGAAGCCGACCATGTCCAGCACCAGCACCGCTTCCTCGACGCCGAAGGAGGACCACAGCTCCGCCTCGACCGCGGCCCGCGTCGCCGCGTCCGCGGCCTGCTCGTGGCGCGTCAGCAGCTCCTCGAAGGTCGGCATCGCCCCGAGTATGCCACACCCGTCCGTCCCCGTTCCCGATCACAGCCGGGGCGGGGGAGCTGACAGCCGATCGCTGACGGCTGACAGCTGTTACACTGCCCGCCGCCATGCTGGCTCCCGGCTTCGAGCTCGCTCCCGGGGTGAGGATCGGCGGCGGCGCGCGGCCGGTGTACGTGCTGGGGCCGTGCGTCATCGAGTCCCCATCGCAGGTGCTCGAGGTGGCCCTGGCGGTGCGCGAGCTCGGCCTGCGCCACGGCGTGCCGGTGGTGTTCAAGGCCAGCTTCGACAAGGCCAACCGGTCGTCGCTCGAGAGCTTCCGCGGGCCCGGCCTGGACGCCGGCCTCGCGGCCCTCGAGCGGGTCAAGGCGGCGACCGGCCTGGCGGTGCTGACCGACGTCCACGAGCCGCACCAGGCGCAGGCGGCGGCCGAGGTGGTCGACGTGCTGCAGGTGCCGGCCTTCCTCTGCCGGCAGACCGACCTGCTGCTCGCCTGCGGTCGCACCGGCGTGCCGGTCAACGTCAAGAAGGGGCAGTTCATGGCCCCCGACGACATGGCCAACGCGGTCGCCAAGGTGCGCTCGACCGGCAACGACCGGGTCACCCTGACCGAGCGGGGGGCGTCCTTCGGCTACCACAACCTGGTGGTGGACGTGCGCGCCTTCCCGATCATGCGGCGGGTCGCGCCGGTGGTCTTCGACGTGACCCACTCGCTGCAGCTGCCGGGCGGCCTCGGTCACGCCACCGGCGGGGCGCGGGACTTCCACCCCCACCTGGCGCGGGCCGCGGCCGCGGCCGGGGTGGACGGCTTCTTCGTCGAGGTCCACCCGGACCCGGCGCGGGCCCTGTCCGACGCCACCACGGTGCTGTCGCTCGAGGAGCTGGACCGGCTGGTGGGTCAGCTCGAGGCCGTCTGCCGGGTCGTGCGCGAGGTGGCGCCGTGACCCTCGAGCTCGCCCGGCAGGTGCTGGCGACCGAGGCCGAGGCGATCCGGCGGCTCGCCGCCTCGGTCGGCGAGGAGCTGCTGCGGGCGGTGGACATGGTGCTCGCCTGCCGCGGCCGGGTGGTGTGGACCGGCATGGGCAAGTCCGGCATCATCTGCCGCAAGCTCGCCGCCACCATGAGCTCGAGCGGCACGCCGGCGCTGTTCCTGCACCCGGCCGAGGCGATCCACGGCGACCTGGGCATGGTCACCGGCGACGACCTGGTGGTCGCCGTCTCCAACTCCGGCGAGACCGAGGAGCTGTTGCGCCTGGTCGAGATCCTCGAGCGCCAGGGCATCCCCCTGTTGGCCATGACCTCCCACCCGGAGTCGTCCCTGGCCCGGGCGGCCGACGTCCACCTCGACCTGATGGTGCGGCGCGAGGCCTGCCCCCTCAACCTGGCGCCGACCGCCTCGACCACCGCCAGCCTCGCCCTGGGCGACGCCCTGGCGATGGCGGTGTCGGTGCGCAAGGGGTTCCGCGAGGAGGACTTCGCCCTCCTCCACCCGGGCGGCAAGCTGGGCCGCCGGTTCCTGCGCGTGCGCGACCTGATGCACAGCGGCGAGGCGGTGCCGCGGGTGAGCGCGGACACCGCCATGAAGGACGTGATCTACGAGATGAGCCGCAAGGGCCTGGGCGTGACCACGGTCCAGGACGGGGACGGGCGCCTGGTCGGGGTCATCACCGACGGCGACCTGCGCCGGCTGATGGAGCGCGACGCCGCGCCCCTCGAGCACACCGCCGGCGACGTCATGCACCCGGGCGGCGTCCGCATCGCCGCCGACGAGCTCGCCACCGCCGGCCTGCGCCTGCTCGAGCAGCGCCGCATCACGTCGCTCGCGGTCACCGACGCCGACGGCCGGGTCGAGGGCGTGCTCCACCTCCACGATTTGTGGGGGGTGGGGCTGTTCTGAGCCGTCAGCGATCAGCGGTCAGCTGTCAGCTCCCCCGCCCGACCCGGCCCGCCCCCCGCGCAGGCGCTCTCGCACAGCAGCCGGGACAGCAGCTCGCCGGCGGCCTGCTCCTCGTCGACGACGTGGTCGGCGCCGGCGGAGCGCAGGCTGTCGACGTGGATGTGGTAGCGGGAGCGGGCGACCAGCAGCGCCGCCGGCGCGAGGGCGCGGGCCAGGTGGACGACGCGGGCCGCGGCGCGGGGGTCGGGGACCGTGACCAC
>CAYTJW010000769.1:0-3237 GCA_964438135.1 uncultured Thermoanaerobaculia bacterium | reverse complement strand
TCGACCTCGGCCGAGCCGAGCAGCGTGGCCGCGCCGGCCGGAGGCGCGAGCCACGCCTCGACCGTCGCCGCCAGGGCGCTGTCCGCCACCAGGGTGGCGCTGACCGTCACGCCGCTGGTCGGCTCGGCCGCCATCTCGGTAACCTGCACCAGGGGCCCCCGCACCCGCAGGACCACCTCGCCCTCGACAACGGGCGGCGGCTCCTCGCCCGCGGCGGCGAAGGACCAGCGCAGCGGGTAGCGGCCGTAGGCGAGGTGGGCCGGCACGGTGAAGGCCGCGGTGCCGCTGGCTTCCAGGCGCTCGAGCTCGCCGAACGCCTCCACCTCGAGCACGCCGGGGACGGTCAGGGTCGCCTCGAGCGTGGCGGTCTCGCCCGGCAGGTACTCGTCTCGGTCGGGCACCAGGGTCACCACGCCGTCGGCCGGGTAGACCGCGGTCTGGCCGAGCCAGGCGGCGCGGCCGTCGGGCCAGAAGACCCCGCAGGCGAGGTCGGCGCCCGGGCGGTCGACCGGGACCGTGACCTCGAGCGCCGTCGGCGCGGCCGACAGCTCCACGTCGTGCCGCTCCTCGTGGCCGCCGTAGGCGACGCGGACGAAGAACGGCAGGGGCTCCACCAGGGTCGGCGCGCTCACTGTCAGCGCCAGCTCGACCTGGCCTCCGGCCGCGGCGCTGCGGGGCTCGACCTCGGTCGCGACCTCGAGCGGCAGCGCCTCCACGGCGAGCAGGGCCGCGCCCCGGGCCGCGGTCTCGGCCGGCCCCTGGCTCGGCCAGAGGCGAGCCTCCCAGCCCACCTCGCGCTGCCCCGACGGCCAGTCGGCCGGCACCGCGACCTCGACCGCGGTCTCGACCTCCCCGCCGGGAGGCAGCTCACCCTGGCTCGCGGCAGGCTCCGCCATGCCCGGCGCGGGGCTCACCCGCAGCTCGTACCTCGCCGGCAGCAGGCCGGGGTTGGCGAGGACGAACGGCATGGTGACGGCGTGCCCTGCCGCCACGCTCGCGGTCGCCGGCGCCGACACGACGACGACCTGAGCCGGCCGGTTGTCGATCTCGAGGACGCTCTGGGCGTCGACGCCGCCCGTGCCGTCGCTGACCGTCACGGTGACCGACAGGGCTCCCGGGGGAAGGGCGGCGAGGTCGAGCGACGACGAGACGCTCGTCCCCCCGCCGGGCTCGACCGAGAGGGGCGTCGCGACCGCGGAGCCCGCCACCTCGACCGTCAGGACCGCGGCGGCCTGCTCGACCCCGAGGCCCGCCACGGTCGCCAGGACCGGCAGCCTGCCGTCGATCGGCGCACCCAGCGCGGCGTCGAGGGTCAGGTGCCGCCTCCTCAGCACGGCGAGCGCGGCGGATGCCTGGCTCGCCTCGTCGCCGACGGCGCGGGCCAGGACCTGGTACTGCCCGGGGTCGAGAGCCAGGCCGAGCTGCTCCTCGTGGGTCCCTCCGGGCGGGACCACCCACTCCCGGGTCACCAACGCGACGACCTGGCCGCTGCCTGAGTCCCTGGCCTCGAGCGAGACGTCCAGGGAGGCGGCCAGCGGCAGCTCGTTGGCCACGCGCAGGGTGGCCGGTACGTCTCCCTCCGGCGCCGCCGGCGGCAGCACGACCTCGACCTCGCCCCGACCGCGGTCGTGGGCGGAGAGCTCCAGCTCGGCGTGCGCCCGGCCCGCGGCGAGCTGCAGGTGCGACGTCCCGACCGGCAGGTCGAGCACCAGGTCGAGCGGCCGCGACTCGCCCGGGCCGAGCACGAGCGGCTCCTCTCCCTGGGCCGAGGCCGGCCCGGTCAGCTGCCAGGCCAGGGCGCCGACGAAGCGCTGCCCTCCCGAGGTGCCGGCCACGACCCGCAGCGGCGTCCGCCCGGCGCGGAGAGCCCCGGGGTCCACGACAGCCAGGGACGGGACGGCCCCGCAGGCGACGTCGACCGAGGTCTCGAGCTCGGCGTCGCCGGCGACCCGGATGTCGAAGCGGCCGTCCGCCTCGACCTGGGCGCCGAAGTCGAGCCAGGCCGCCTCCCCCGGCTCGAGCCCGAGGCTGCGCGGCGAGCCCGAGACCGCGCCCTCGCCGTCCACCGTGACCTCGAGCGCGAGCGGCAGCCGGGTCGGGTTGACGAGCTCGACCAGGATCGGGAACGGCTCGTTGCCGACCTCGGCCGGGGCGTCGACCACGACCTCGACCCGTGGCGCCTCGACCCACAGCACCAGGGTGCCCGAGGCCTCCTCCTCCTCCTCCCGCCGGACCGTGGTGACGACCAGGTAGGCGCCCTCGGGCTGACCCGGCAGCGGGCAGGAGAGCGCCGCCTCCTCGCCCGGCGCCAGGGCCAGCGGCTGGCTGCACAGCACCTGCTGGTCCAGGGCGGTCTCGACCACCACGCTCTCTCCCGCGGTGCCGGCGTTGCGCAGGCGCCCGGCGGTGGCCGTCGCCTCCCCCGGCCTGGCGACGGCGAGCGGCGCGAGCTCGAGCTCGAGGGTCGAGGCGACCACGCTGAAGGGAGCCTCGGCGCGCGCCACCAGTTGCCCGGCCGCGTCGCGCACCTCGCCCGCGAGCAGGAACACCCCGGTCCGGCCCTGGGTGCCCAGAGTGTCCAGGACCTCCCTCGCCTCGTCGGCTTCGAGAGGCAGCGAGTAGTCCGCGCTCCACAGGACCTCCTGCCACGGCGCGTCGCGCCGCCGCGACTGGACCGGTCGGGCCGGGCGAGCCCCCTTGTCCCCGTCGGTCCAGCCCAGCGCGTACGCGCTCGCCCCGACCAGGATCTCGGCGCCGCAGTCGTCGTCCAGGTCCGCCAGCAGCACGTGGCAGGCGGGCCCAGGGCTCTCCGACACGCCGCCGCCGAACCACTCGCCGCTCGTCCCGACCCAGCCCTCGGCCGTGACGACGCCCCCGCTCTCGTGCAGCACCACCACGTCCGCCAGCCTGTCGCCGTCGAGGTCCGCCATGACTGGCGGCGCCACCGGCAGGCCCTGGAGGTAGCGCTGGCTCCAGACGGTGGCGCCGTCGAGGTCGACCACGCTCGCGGTCCACCCGTCGCCGGAGGCGGGGTGGGACACGACCGCCAGCTCGTCGCGGCCGTCGCCGTCGACGTCGCCGGCCGCGGGCTGGACGGCGTTGCCGTCCACCAGCGCGGTCTCGAGCAGAACCGCGCCGGTGTCCGCGGCCAGCGCCGCCAGGCTGGCGTGACCGCTCCCGCCCGGGCCGAGCGCCACCGCGATTGCCGTCACGGCCGTGCCGGTGTTCGCCACGACG
>CAYTJW010000768.1:0-3239 GCA_964438135.1 uncultured Thermoanaerobaculia bacterium | reverse complement strand
TGGCGGGGACGTCGGTGGTGTCGGGGTCGCTGTACGGGACCTGGGAGGTCGAGGTGCTGCTCGACGGCCAGCCCATGGCCTGCGAGGTCCGCAACCTCTTCACCCTCGAGGACTGAGAGAGCCGATCCCGGCCCCGCCTTGCTGCAGGGCTGCCTTGTGTGGGTGTCTCGTGGCGAGTATCATGGCCGGCGGAGGAGCGGATGAAGGCAAGCGTGGTCGGTCACGTGGCCTGGCGGGAGATCGAGGGCCAGACGTTCGTCCTCGACCTCGCCCGCAACGTCATGTACGGGCTCAACGTGCCCGGCGGCATGGTGTGGCGGGCGTTGCAGGAGGGCGGCGACCTGACCGCCACCGCGAACGCCCTCGGCCCGGGGCGGCCCGACGCGGCCAACCGGGCGGTGACGGCCTTCGTCGGCGAGCTCGCCAGCCTCGGCCTGGTCGCGAGCGACGTGTGCGCGCCCGAGGCGCCGGTCGAGGCGGCCGACCTCTCCTTCGTGCCGCCGCAGGTGGTGTGGCACGAGCAGCTGCGCAGCTTCGGCCAGGGCGTGTGCGGTCTGCGGCCCGCCCAGGGCGGCCCCTGCCTCGGCGCCCCGCAGTACAGCTAGGCCGGTCGGCGGCGCGGGAACACGCTCCCGAGTCCTTCCAGTTAGCCAACACGGTGGCCGAGCTCAGGGTCGACTTCGCCGGCGTGTCGGTCGCCTTCGCGGGCGACGCCGAGGTGCTGCGGCAGGCGGTGCCGCCCTGCTCCGGCGCCTTTCTCACCGACCGCGAGCCGGGGTGGCGGGTCGAGCTCGAGCTGGCGGCGGCGGACGGCCCCTGGGCCGGTCCCCGGGTCGAGGTGGTCGGCCGGCCCGACGGCTTCGAGCTGCGCGGCGCCACCTTCCTGGCCCGCGCCGACATGGCACGACGGCAGGCGCGCGTGGCCGGGCCGGCGCTGCCCTACCCGCTCGGCACCCTGCTCAAGCACCTGCTGCCGGCGATCCTCGAGGACGCGGTGGTGTTCCACGCCGCCCTGCTGGTCGACGGGGAGCGCGGCTTCCTCGGCTGCGGGCCATCCGGCAGCGGCAAGACCACCCTCGCCGGCCTGCTGCCCGAGCGCGCGCTGTGCGACGAGCTGGTGGCGGTGCGGCAGGTCGAGCACGGCTTCCGCGCCGAGGCGCTGCCGCTGTGGCAGGCGCGGCCGGGCTCGGCCCTCCTCGAGGGGGTGTTCCTGCTGCGCCACGGGCCGTGGGCCCGGCGGCGGCGGCTGGACGCCGCCCTCGCCCTGCGCGGCCTGGCTGGCGGGGTGCTGTGGCCGACGGCGCGCCTCGCGGCCATGCCCGTGACGCTGGCACGCCTCGGCGCGGTGGCCGAGACGGTGCCGGTCTTCGACCTCGAGTTCGCGCCCGACGCCGAGGTCTGGCGGACGATCGCCATGCCGGCCGCGGAGGCGGGCCGTGACTGAGGACCCGTCCAGCTACCCGGCGCTGCTGCGGCTGGCCGAGGAGCGGCTGATCCCGCTGGCGGTGACGCTCGAGCTGACCGAGCGTTGCAGCTTCCGCTGCGTCCACTGCTTCTACCCCGACCACCAGCGCCCGGACGGGCTCGACACCCCCCGCCTGCTCGAGCTGCTCGGCGAGCTGGCCGAGATGGGCACGCTGTTCCTCACCTTCACCGGCGGCGAGGTGCTGCTGCGGCGGGACTGGCTCGAGCTCGCCCGGAGGGCGCGAGCGCTGGGGTTCCGGCTGACCCTGCTCACCAACGCCGCGCATGTCGACGACGCGGCGGCGGACGCCGTCGCCGCCCTGCCGGCAGCGGTGGAGGCCTCCCTGTACGGCCTCGACGCCCGGGTGTTCGAGGGTGTCACCGGGGTGCCGGGGTCGCTGGCGCGCACCCTGGCCGGGATCGAGCGGCTCGCCCGGCGGGGGGTGCAGCTGCGCCTCAAGTGCCCGGTGATGGCGGTCAACCTCGACCAGCTCCCCGGGCTGGCGGAGTACGCCCGCTCGATCGGCGCCGAGCTGCAGACCGACCCCCGCCTGCTGCACCGGACCGACGGCGACTCGGGCCCGACCGCGCTGCGGGTCGCTCCGGCCGCCCTGGTGGAGTACTTCCGGGCGCCGTGGTCGTCGGTACCCGTGACGTCCGTGGGCGCGGCGCCCCTGCCCCTCGACGAGCCGCCCTGCGCCGCCGGCACCCGGGTCGCCACGGTCACCGCCCAGGGCGACGTCCTCGCCTGCGGCCTGCTCCGGGTCTCGGCCGGCAACCTCCGCGACCGCTCGTTCCGCGACATCTGGCTCGGCTCGGAGTGGCTCGAGCGCCTGCGCCGGGTCCGCCGGCGCGACCTGCGCGAGTGCTCGGGCTGCTCCCGCCTGGCGTACTGCCACCGCTGCCCGGCCCAGGCCCTGGCCGAGGACCATGACCTGCTCGGCCCGTGCCGCTGGTCGTGCGTGCAGGCGGCGGCGCTGGAGGAGGCCCATGGCCGCGCTCGCTGAGGCGCTGCGCCGGCCGCTGGTCCACGCCCGGGCGACGGTGGTCGTGGCCCGGGCGGCGGTGACGGTGGCGCGCGAGTTCCGCCGGCGGCCCTTCGAGGAGGTGGTGGAGCGCCTGCGGCGGGTGCCGAGAGCGCAACGCCCGGACCCGGTGACGCTGGCGCGGGTGGCGGGGCGCCTGCTGCCGATCCTGCCGCCCTGGCGCATGGGCCGCTGCCTCAAGCGCTCGCTCATCCTGCTCCACCTGTGGTCGCGGGCCGGGCTCGAGCCCCGCCTCCACCTCGGCTTCCGCCCCGAGCGCCAGCTGGCGAGCCGCGGTCACGCCTGGCTGAGCGTCGACGAGCCCGCTCTCGCCGGGCTCTGCGGCAGCGCCCAGGGGAGCGTCGAGGTGGTGGTGCTGTGAGTCGCGGGGAGGGGCCGGCCGCGCCCGTCCCCCGCTGCGGTCACGAGGCGACGGCCACGGCGTGCCCGTAGGGCCGCTCGGCGTGGTGCACCATGCGCCAGCCGGCCTCGGCCAGCTCCCCCTCGACCTCCGCGGCGGTGAAGAGGTGGACGAAGTTGGGTTGCAGGCTGTCGCCGAGCTGCGGCGGCGGGCGGCGGAGGAGCCGGCGGACGGCGCGGGCGACGGCGAAGGCGACGCGGTGGGTGCGTTCGCCGCCGCGGCGGGGGAAGAACGACAGCAGCAGCGGCGCCCCGTCCGCGGCGGCGGCGCGCAGGGCGGTCAGCAGGGCCACCCTCCGCTCCCGGCCCTGGATCAGCATGTACGCCCCC
>CAYTJW010000767.1:0-3239 GCA_964438135.1 uncultured Thermoanaerobaculia bacterium | reverse complement strand
GTCAAGGCCGGGGTCGAGGAGGCGGACGCCGCCCTGCTCGCCGGCGGCGCCGTGGCGAAGGCCCGGCAGGAGATCGCCCGCCGCGGCTCGTCGGTGGTCGAGGCCGGCCTGTCGCTGCTGTTCGGCGACGGGGACGAGGACGACGAGACCCGCCGCAGGCGGTGACCGCGGCGGCGCGCCTCGACCGGCTGGGAGGACCCCGGTAGACTGGGTCCGGCGCAAGGCCGGGATGGAGGTTGCCATGGCGAGGCGAGGGACGGCCGGGGGCGGTTGCCGGAGGGTGCCGGTGGGCCTGGCGGCGCTGGCCGCGGCGTGGCTCGGGGGCATGGGGCTCGGGGCGGCGGCGACCATCACGGTCACCACCGCCGCCGACGAGGACTTCGCCAACGGCGTGTGCTCGCTGCGCGAGGCGGTCAGGGCGGCGGTGACCGACGCCGCCTACCGGGGCTGCCCGGCCGGGTCGCTGGTCGACACCATCGTCGTGCCCGCGGGCACCTACAACCTGACCCTGGGCGAGATCGTGATCTCGGGCAACACCCAGATCCTGAACATCGACGGCGTGTCGCCGCTCCGGACCGTGCTGCGCTGCGGCAGCGGCAGCCGCCTCTTCCGTCTCGAGGGCAACAGCGGCCCGGTCGAGCTGCGGGACCTGCAGCTGACCTACTGCTTCCTGCCGGTCAACGGCAACGGCGGGGCGGTCAACGTCAACGCCAGCGACCTCAGACTGACCTCCTGCCTGGTGACCTCCAACCAGGCGGACCGCGGCGGCGGCGTGTACCTCCAGTACGGCAGCCTGAGGGTCGAGGGCTGCGCCTTCGTCGACAACTACGCCGACACGGGCGAGATGGTGGCGTCGGACGGGGGGGCGATCTACGCCTTCATGGCGACCACCCTGGAGGTCAACAACAGCACCTTCTCCGGCAACAACGCCAGCGGCTCCGGGGGGGCGATCTGGGCCTACGGCTCGAGCGGGCTCGAGATGCGCAACACGACCGTCACCGACAACGGGTGCTGCTGGAAGGGCGGGTCGGGCGGCGGCGGCATCTGGCTGTACATCGGCGTGACTCCGCTCCTGTCGCACAGCATCGTCGCCGACAACCTCGACCTCGGCTTTGCGGCGCCGGACATCGTCTGCGGCGGCACCGCCGTGCCCTCCTACGGGCACAACCTGGTCGGGGTGGTCGACGACTGCGACCTGGTGGCTGCGACCGGCGACCACTTCGGCTCCCAGGCGAGCCCGCTCGACCCGCTCCTGGGGCCGCTCTGGCTCAACGGCGGGTCCACCTTCAGCCACCAGCCGCAGCCCGGCAGCCTCGCCTTCGAGGGCGGCTCGACCAGCGTCGGCTACGGCTTCACCCAGTGCCTGCCCGCCGACCAGCGGGGCCGGGCGCGGGCCCACGACGGCGACGCGAACGGCACGGCCGAGTGCGAGATCGGCGCGGTCGAGGCGGTGTCGGTCTTCGAGGACGGCTTCGAGCTCGGCTGGGTGGACTGGTCGACGTCGGTGGGGAAGCGGTAGGCGGGCCGGCCGCGACCGCGGCGCGCGAGAGGTGGTATCCTGGCCGGGCGTGAGCTTCACAGCAGCGAACCCGGGTGCCGGAGAAGGAGGAGTGGGATGTTGAAGAAGATCGGTCTCATCGGCGGCGGCTACATCGGCGGGGTGCTGGCGCAGGAGATCGCCCAGCGGCGGCTGGCGCGCGAGGTCGGCGTGGTCGACCCGGCGCCGATGGTCAACCCGGCCGACCCGGAGGACCGTCAGGCGGTGGTCCTCAAGCAGGGCGTGGCCAAGGGCAAGTGCCTGGACATCGCCGAGGGTCTGCCGACCATCGGCCGCGACGTCCGGCTGGTCGGCTCCCGCGACTACAGCGCCCTGGACGGTGCCGAGCTGGTCATCAACACCGCCGGCGTGCCGCGCAAGGCCCGCCCCGACGGCACCTACCCGAGCCGCGAGGAGCTGCTGGCGATCAACCTCAAGGTGACCCTCGAGGTGGCCAGGGGGATCGCGGAGCACTGCGCGAACGCGATCATCATCTCGGTCGCCAACCCCCTCGACGCGATCGTGTACACCCTCGACCGGCGCCTCGGCGTGCCCAAGAACCGGCTCTTCGGCATGGCCGGCGTGCTCGACTCGGGCCGCTACCGCTACTTCGTGGCCGAGGCGGCGAACGTGTCGGTCGACAACGTCAACGCGATCGTCCTCGGCGGCCACGGCGACGACATGGTGCCGGTCCGCAGCTCGTGCCAGATCGCCGGCATCCCGGTCGAGAAGTTCCTCGACGCCGAGAAGCTCAAGGCGATCGAGAACCGCACCCGCAAGGCGGGCGGCGAGGTGGTCGGCCTGCTCGGCTTCGGCTCGGCCTTCGTCTCGCCGGCCTGGGCCGCGCTCGAGATGGCCGAGTCGATCATCTTCGACCGGCGCAAGATCCTGCCGGTGTGCGCCAAGCTCGAGGGCGAGTACGACGTCAACGGCCTCTACGTCGGCGTGCCGTGCATCCTCGGCGCCAACGGCATCGAGAAGATCATCGTGCTCGACCTCACGGCCGAGGAGAAGGCGGCGCTGGAGAAGTCCGTCGCCGGCGTCAAGAAGACCTGCGACGAGGCCGAGCAGATGCTGGCCTCGCTCTAGGCCCGGGCGCGACCTGCCCTGGCCCCCGGCGGCCCCCCTGCTGCGGCAGGGGGGCCGTGCTGTCTGGATCGTCACCGGCCGCCCGCGTCGGCTACACTCGTGGCGGGGGCCGGATGGTGCTCGAGGGCGGTGTCGAGGCGAGCGTGGTCGAGGCCCTGGTCGCCCTGCGCCAGGGGCGGACCAGCGGTGTCCTCGAGGTCCGCGGCCGGACCCGCGCGCGGTTCTTCCGGTTCGTCGGCGGCGCCCTGTGCGGCGCGGGCGAGGGTCTGTCGGGCGCCAGCCCCGGGCTCGAGGAGCGGCAGCCCGAGGTGGTCCGCCTCGTGCGGGCCGCGGTCTCGGACCCGGCCGAGGAGATCCTGCTCCACCCGCCGGAGGGCGCCGAGCCCCCCGGCGAGCCGGTCGACTCCCTCGGCCCCCAGCTGCTCCTCGAGCTGGCTCGGAGCCAGCCGGACCAGGCCGCCAGGCAGCGGGCGCTGGAGCCGTTCGACCAGCGGGTGGTGGCGCGGCTGCGGCCCGAGGAGGCCGCCCGGCGGCTGCGCCTCGACCCGGCCGAGGCCTTCGTCCTGGCGCGGGTGGACGGCTCGCGCCGGGTGTCGGACCTGGTGACCCTGTC
>CAYTJW010000766.1:0-3239 GCA_964438135.1 uncultured Thermoanaerobaculia bacterium | reverse complement strand
CGACGTGCGCGAGGTGCGGCTGGACAACGGCCTGCGCATCTTCGTCCTCGAGCGGACCGCGTCGCCGACCTTCGCCGCCATGTACCGCTTCGCGGTCGGCGGCGCGATGGACCCCAAGGGCAGGAGCGGCATCGCCCACCTGCTCGAGCACATGATGTTCAAGGGCAGCCGCACCATCGGCACCCTCGACGCCGAGCGCGAGCAGGCGCTGATGGACCGGCTGGTGACGCTGTACGACCAGCTCCACCTCGAGCTCGACCGGCAGCAGGACCCGTTCGCCACCGCCGACCCCGACGCCGTCGCCCGGCTCAAGGCCGAGATCGAGCGGGTCACCGCCGAGCAGAAGAGCCTGCTGGTCAAGAACGAGTACGACGAGGTCATGAGCCGGGCCGGGGCGACCGCCCTCAACGCCTTCACCTCCAGCGACACCACCACCTACATGGTGCAGCTGCCCGCCAACCGCCTCGAGCTCTACTTCAAGCTGGAGAGCGACCGGCTGCTCAAGCCCATGTTCCGGGAGTTCTACAGCGAGCGGGACGTGGTCCTGTCGGAGCGGCGCCAGGTGGTCGAGAGCACCCCCGACGGCCTCGCCAGCGAGGCCCTCGACGCGCTCATGTTCTCGGCTCACCCGTACGGCACGCCCGTCATCGGCTGGCCCAACGACATCGAGCGCCTGACTCTCGACGACGCCCGCCGCTACTTCACCACCTACTACTCGCCGTCCAACTGCGTCATGGTGCTGGTCGGCGACGTCCGGGTGGCGGAGGTCGAGCGGCTGGCCAGGCAGTACCTGGGGTCGTGGCAGCGGCAGGAGATCCCGCCCCTCAGGGTCACGGCCGAGCCGCCGCAGACCGGCGAGCGGCGCCAGCGGATCGAGTTCGACGCCGAGCCGCAGCTCACCCTGGGCTGGGTCACGGTGCCGGAGGGGCACCCCGACCAGGCGGCCCTGGACGTGCTGGCGACGATCCTCGGCGAGCTCGACTCGTCCCGCCTCGAGGTCGCCCTGGTGCAGCGGGAGCGGCTCGCCACCGCGGTCGAGGTGGGCCACAGCGCCCAGCGCTACGCCGGCGCCTTCCTCGTCGGCGCCTCGCCCGACGAGGGTCACACCACGGCCGAGCTGGAGGCCGCGGTCGAGCGCGAGGTCGAGCGGCTGGTGGCCGACGGCGTCGCCGCCGAGGAGCTGGAGCGGGCCAAGGTCGCGGTCGAGGTGTCGCGGGTGCGCATGCTCGGCTCCAACCTCGGCCTCGCCTTCCGGCTCACCTGGGCCGTCGGCATCTCCGGCAAGGCCGACTACTTCGACCTCTACGAGCGGCGCGTGGCCGCGGTCACCGCCGAGCAGGTTCAGGACGTGGCCCGGCGCTACCTGCGCCGCGACCGCGAGAACGTGGTCGAGCTGGTCAAGGTGCCCGGCGCGGGCGGCGGCACCGCCAGCGGCGAGTTCGCGCACCACCGGGGCGAGACGCCGGCCGAGAAGGGGCGCGCCCACTCCAAGGGCTTCGAGCAGGCGATGGCCATGGTCCGCCAGAGCCCGCCGGTCAAGCTGACCGTGCCGGAGATCGGCAAGGACGTGGTGCGGCGGGTGCTGCCGTCGGGGATCACCGTGTTCGCGGCCGAGGACCACACCGCGCCGGCGGTGCGCATGGCGCTGTCGTGGCAGGGCGGCGCCAACACCACCCCGGTCGAGGGCCTGGCGCCGTTCGAGCTGGCCGACCGGCTGCTGACCGAGGGCGGCACCGTCGACCTCGACCCGATCGCGTTCGGGCAGCGCAAGGACGACCTCGGCATGATGCTCCGCCTCGGCCTCGGCGACACCTCCTCGTCGGCCTCGTTCTGGTCGCTCGGGCGCAACTTCGACCAGGCGTGGGCCCTGGCGGTCGAGGCCTTGACCCGGCCACGCCTCGACGAGAGCCGGCTCGAGACCTCCAAGCGGCAGTACATGGACGACATGCGGCGGCGCTACGAGAGCCCGCGCTGGGGTGCCGCGCTGGTCCGGCGTCACGTCTTCGACCACGACCACCCGCGGCTCGGCTACCAGGCGTCGCGGGCGGCGATCGAGGCGGTGACCGCGGACGACGTGCGGGCGCTGTGGCAGCGCTACCTCGGCCGCGACAACCTGGTCGTGACCGTGGTCGGCGACTTCGAGACCGAGGAGATGCTGGACCGGATCGAGCGCACCCTCGGCCAGTGGCGGACCGCCGCGGACTCGGAGCGGGTGTTCGTCACCCGGGAGCCGGTGGTCAGGCCGGGCGTGTTCGTGGTCGACAAGGAGCTGTCCAGCCCGTCCGTCACCATCGCCGAGCACCTGGCCGTCGACCGCTCCGCGCCGATGGCCGACCACGCCGCGCTCGAGATCCTCAACGAGATCCTCGGCGGCGCCGGCTTCCGCTCGCGGCTGATGGAGCGCCTGCGGTCGGACGAGGGGCTGACCTACGGCATCTACTCCTTCATCAGCCACCAGGGGCGGGTGGGACAGCCCGGCAGCCTCGACATCGCCTACCAGACCGCCAAGGACAAGGTCGGCTACTCGGTCGGCGCGGTGCTCGAGGAGGTGCGCAAGGTCGTCGACCTCGAGGTCACGACCGCCGAGGTCGAGGAGCAGGTCGAGGGCTGGCGGAACCGCTTCATCTTCAACTACGAGAGCCCCTTCTACAGCGTCGCCCGGCTGATGTACAACGAGCTCGACGACCGCCCCTACGACTTCGACAGCCAGGAGCTGGAGGCGGTGCAGAAGGTGACGGTGGCCGAGGTGCGGCGGGTGGCGCGCCGGTACCTCAAGCCGGACGCCTTCAGCGTCTGCGTCTTCGGCAGCCTGTCCGAGGCCGACCGCGAGGCCCTGGCCGAGAAGCACGGCGCGGTCACCGCGCTGCCGCGCGACGAGGTCTTCAGCGGTGGCTTCGACGTCGCCCCGGACGCCGGGCAGCGCGCGGGCGCCCCGCACTAGGCTCCGACCGCGATGGGCGCCGCGAGCGAGGTCTCTCGACCGCCCCGCTGGCCGGCGGCGGTGGTCGCCGTCGCCGCCCTCGTCGTCTACGGCCTGACCTGTGCCCGCACCGTGACCCTGGTCGACTCGGGCGAGCTGATCGTCGCCTGCGCCGGCCGCGGCGTCGCCCACCCGCCCGGGTTCCCGGTCTACACCCTGGTCGGCTGGCTGTTCAGCCTGCTGCCGGTGGGCAGCGTCGCCTTCCGCCTGGCCCTGATGTCGGCCGTGTTCGCCGCGGCCACGGCCGCTCTGCTGGCCC
>CAYTJW010000765.1:0-3241 GCA_964438135.1 uncultured Thermoanaerobaculia bacterium | reverse complement strand
CCTCGGGCCGGCGCCGAGGCCCGCGCCACCGCCCGCGCCGTCACCCCCACCAGGGCGTTGACCAGGCACGCCAGCCACAGCGAACGGCGGGTGCCGAAGACCTCCAGCATGAGGAAGGTCGAGACCGCGGCGCCGGTCACCGCCCCCAGGGTGTTGGCGCCGTAGAGCGCCGCCAGGCGACGCCGCGCCGCGTCGGTCGCGCTCTCCACCGCCCGGACCGCGGCCGGCAGGGTGCCGCCCATGAGGAAGGTCGGCACGGCCAGCACCAGCGCCGACAGCAGCAGGCGCACCACGGTCGCGCCCGCCGACCCCAGCACCGCCGATCCGCCGAGCAGGACGTAGAGCTGGCGCACGCCCAGGACCAGCAGCGGCGTGACCGCGGCCGAGGCGGCGATCAGCAGCTCGAGGTGGGCGTAGAGGAGCAGCGGCCGCTCGCTCGCGTCGGCCCGCCGCCCGAGCAGCGCCGAGCCGAGGCCGAGCCCGCCCATGAAGATGGCCAGCACCGCCGAGGTGGCCGCGGTCGAGGCGCCGAACACCAGCCGCAGCTCGCGCAGCCACGCCACCTGGTAGACCAGGGCGCAGGTGCCGGAACCGAACAGCAGCAGGGCGACCGTCTCGACGCGCGGCGGCCGGGCGGGCGGGGGGTTGGTCATGGCGGCAGGCTCCTTCGGCGCACCGCCGGGCATGCTACCACCCCGGGCCTCCCGGGCAGCCGCGGGCCGGGGGGGATGACACCCGCCGCCCCACGCCGTAGTCTCCTTGCATGGCCTCGCCTTCTCCCGCGCGCGTCCACCTCCTCGGCACCAACGGCTGGTACGACTCGGCCACCGGCGCGACCCTCTGCGTCGCGGTCGAGGGGCCGGGCTGGGGGGTCCTGCTCGACGCCGGCACCGGCCTGACCCGGCTCACCGAGCACTGCCCGCTCGACCGGCCCTGGACCCTGCTCCTGTCCCACCTCCACCTCGACCACGTCGCCGGCCTCCACGCCCTGGCCTCCCTGAGCTTCCCGGCCGGGCTGCTGGTGGTGGCGCCGGACGGGCAGCTCGGCCACCTCGAGCGGCTGCTGTCGCCGCCGTTCACGGTGCCGCCGGCCCACCTCCCCTACCCGGTCGAGCTGGTCGGGCTGTCCGCGGCGGCCGGTCGCCTGCCCTGCCCGGTCGTGGCCCTGCCGCTCGAGCACTCGGTGCCCACCCTCGGCTTTCGGCTCGCGGTCGGGGGCCGCACCCTGGCGTTCGTCGCCGACACCGCGCCCTGCGCCAACGCCGTCGAGCTGGCCCGCGGCGCCGACCTGGTGCTGGCCGAGTGCGCTTACCGGCCGGGCGAGACCCACCCCGGCTGGCCCCACCTCAACCCCGAGCTGGCCGCGACGATCGCCCGCGACGCCGGCGCCCGACGGCTGGTGCTGGTCCACTTCGACGCCTCCCGCTACCGGACCTCCGCCGAGCGCGAGCAGGCCGCGCGGGCCGCGGCCGCCATCTTCCCCGCCACCACTGCCGGCCGCGACGGGATGGTGCTCGAGCTCGGGTGAGCGCCCCCTACCCCTGCGTCCCCGACCAGACCGCGGTGGTGCCGCTCTCGAAGCCGTCGGCGAAGAGCGGCTGCGGGTCGAAGTCGAGGCCGAAGAAGTGGAGCACCCGGCCCATCAGGTCGGCGCGGACGCCCGCGTCGAGCACGGTCTCGAACGGGAAGCCGAGGTAGACGACCTGACCGGGGCCCGAGTGAGCCACCGCCGCCACCTGGCCGGACGAGGCGCCGGCGGCGGTGGCCTGGTCGAAGACCAGGTGGCCGGAGGCCGGACCGGGGCCGAACCGCTGCACGTGCAGGCTGTCGAGCCCGACCTGGGGGCCGTCGAGGGCGCCGTTGCCGCCCTGCACCCACAGGTTGACCGGCCCGCTCGCCAGGTCCCAGGCGACCTCCTGCCAGCCGTCCCAGCTCACCGCCGTCCAGCCCGAGACGAAGAGGTCGTTGTCGGCGTCGCGGACGCACAGGCGCAGGAGGTGACCGGAGGCGTCGCCGTGGACCCACAGCGACAGGGTGGCGGCGACGGCGAGCGGCGGCTGCGCGCTGGTGTACTCGCGGATGAAGCTGCCCGCGCCCCAGACGTAGGTCAGGTCCCCCGCGCCCGCGCCCTGGTGCACGGGCGAGCTCACCAGGGTGAAGGTGGAGGCGGGGTCGGCGTCGGTCTGGCCGGAGGAGTTGGGGTCCCACCAGCCGGACAGGTCCTCGAAGTCGTCGACCGTCGCCACCCCGGCGTACTCGAGGGCGGCCACGCCGCCGCCCGAGGGCTCGACCACCTCCGGCCAGTTGACCGCGTACGAGGGGCCGGAGCCGTCGTCGAAGGCGAACGGCGCCAGGCCCTCGAACAGGGTGCCGTCGAGACCCGCCACCCAGTGGCTGCCGGAGTCGTCGGCGACGTAGCTGGCCTTCAGCCAGGTGTCGACGAAGCTCGTGCCGCCCGAGCGGTCGAGGTCCCAGGCCAGCTCGGCGGAGGACACCAGCAGCCGGCCGCCGTTGCCGAGGTAGGTCGCCAGCGCCGCCTGCTGCGCCGCGGTGAGGGAGGCGTCCACGCTGCCGTCGACCGTCGACACCTCGGACTCGACGCCGCCCATCCACACCACCGCGTCGTAGGCGCCGAGGTCGACCGTGCCGAGCTCGACCGCCTCGGCCTCGCACGAGTCGAAGGCCACGAACGGGGTCGTGGCGGCGAGGGCGAGCGCGTGCTCGACCACCGCGTCGTAGGTGTTCATGCGGGTCAGCAGGTGGCGGTAGAGGGTCGACCCGCTCCACGGCACCCGCACCCGCGTCGACACGTCGAGCTTGTCGAAGCCGTTGACGAGCAGCAGGGCGCGGTCGCCGGCCGCGACCCGCGGGCGGACCGCGACCACCTCGGTCGGGAAGCTCTCGCCGCCGGCATTGGTGGCCGTGAGGTAGAAGTACGCGACCTCGCCCGGGGCCAGGTCGTCCACCGTCACGGCGTTGACGTTGCCCAGGTCCGCCCCGGCCGGGAAGGCGCGGCCGTGGCTCGAGCGGTACAGGCGGTAGCCGGTGGCGGCGTCGCCGCGGATGCCGTCCGGGTCGGTCTCCGGCTCGTCCCAGGCGAGGGTGGCACTGGTCGGCGACGACTGCAGGCAGCGCAGGTGGCGCGGCGGCTCGGGCAGCAGGGTCGCCGGCGAGCCGTTCTCGGCTGCCCAGAAGGCGACGATCCCCTGGTAGACCGCCCGCGCCAGCATCTGCCGGAACC
>CAYTJW010000764.1:0-3244 GCA_964438135.1 uncultured Thermoanaerobaculia bacterium | reverse complement strand
CGGCGTCCGCAGGAGCAGCTCGGTGAGATGTCCGGGCGAGGTGCGCGCCATGACGTGGCGGCTGCTGCATCCGAGGGGGTGAGCGCCCACCCCCCGAACGCGACCCCTATGGCGCCGCCCCTGACGCCGTCGCTGCCCCGGCACTGCCGCGACAACCCCCTCCTCAGGGAGGTCGCCCACGGCGTCCCCTCCCCCCTCTGCCGTGCGACGACCTCCCACCACGACGACCCCGAGACCACCGTCCCTCGGTCCGCAATGCCTCGCCACCCGCCCGCAGCCTCCCCACGACCCCATGCCAGCTGCCGTGGCTCACCCGCAGCGCAACGACCCCCCCGCGGGGGCGAGTGGACCTGCGCCGGCGGCGGGGGTAGGCTGCCGGTCGACAGAGCGACCCCGGACGGTGCCGAGGGAAGCCGGTGCGAGTCCGGCGCGGCCCCCGCCACTGTGACCGGCGACGCACCGCTCGAGGGCTCACAGCCCGGCCACTGGCCGCCACGATCCGCGCGGGTCGAGCGGCTGGAGCCTGGAGGTGGTCGGCTCCTGGGTCGGGCGCGAGCTCCGCTACGTCGACCCGGACGACCCCTGGGGCCTGCCCGGGTCCGAGACCGCCGCCGACACCGTCGAGGGCCGTCTCAGCAGCCGCCACGAGCTGGGGCGCCGCCAGCTGACCAGGGCGCCGAGCTGTCGGTCGACCTGCCCGTCTCCGGTCGCCTGCTGGCCGGCGCCAGCGTGACCTGGCTGGACACCGCCGACCCGTCGGGTGCGCTCCTGCTGCGCCGGCCCGAGTGGACCGCGGCGGCGACCCTGCACGGCGCCCTGGGCGAGCGCCTGTCCGGCGACCTGTCCCTGCTGTGGGTCGGCGAGCGGGACGACCTCGACCCCCTCACCTTCGCCCGCACCACCAACGACGGCCGCCTCACCCTCGACCTGGCCCTCGCGCTGGCGGTCTGGGGCGAGCTCGAGGTGACCGCCCGCGCCACCAACCTGGCGGACGAGGACTACCAGGACGTGCTCGGCTACCCGGCGCCGGGCCGCCGCCTGCTCGTCGGCCTGAGGTGGGGGGTGTAGCCGGCGGGGCGCCTGCCGCCGGTCGAGGCGTCCATCGCCGCGGTGCCTGGCGGCCCGGCCCGGACCTGGGCCTGGACGGCGAGCGGGCTCCGACCGCGTCCACGTCCACGTCCACGTCCAGGTCCACGATCACGTCCACGTGCCGAGGCGTCCCGGGAGCCTTGACGCAGCCGTGAAGCGCTCGTTCCGTCAAGAACCCCGGGGGCACGACCGGCCGCGTCCGCGGTATGCTCGTCGGAGCGGGAAGGAGGAGACGACATGGCCAAGATCACCGTTGCCACCCGCCCGAGCGACCTCTTCCTGGTCGGGACCTTCAACGGCTGGACGCCGGGCCTGGACGACTTCCGCTTCCGGGAGGTGGTGGTGGACGGCGGGCCGGGCGAGCCGCCGCTCGAGACCGGCAGCTTCCTTCTCGAGGTCAACCTGCCGGCCGGGGAGGTCGGCTTCAAGGTGGTCGAGGGCTGTGACTGGCAGCGGCAGTGGTCGGTCATGCGGTGCCGGCCGGACGACCCGCCCTACCCGATCACCGACCACCAGCACGCCACCCGGCACGGTCTCGCCCCCTGCGTCATCCGCTTCCGCGGCGACGGGCACCCGCCGCACGCCCTGCTCGACACCCGCGGCGGGTCGCACCGCTTCGACTTCCACCCCGCCTCGGGCACCCTCACCATCCACCGCGACGCGAGCCGCCTGCCCGCGCCGCTGCTCGCGCCCTGGCGGTCGTTCCCGTGCGGGGGCTCCCTGGCCTACGACACCTGGGTCTGCCTGCCCTACGGCTACGACGCCAAGCGGCCGTTCCCGTACCCGCTGTGCCTGGTGTTCGACAGCCCGAACCTGCTCTACGGCGACGACCCGGTGGTCGGCCGCCGCCGTCAGCCCGCCACCCAGGTGTGGCGGGTGGCCGACGTGCTGGCCCGGCACGGCGTGATCGCGCCGCCGGTGCTCGTCGGCGTGGGCGTGCCGCGGCCGGCCGACGGCGGCGGCGCCGCGCTGCGCGAGGAGGCGTTCCTCGGCCCGCTGCGCGAGGGCTACGTCCGCTCGATCGTCGAGGAGCTCCTGCCGGCGGTGCGGGCCGAGCTGGCCACCGACCCGTCGCGCGAGGGGGCCTACCTGCTCGGTCACTCCAACGGCGGCGACCTGGCCCTGGCCGTCCTCGCCCGCCACCCGGAGCGGTTCGGCGGCGCCGTCGCCCTGTCGCCGGGCGGCGCGGACGTCTTCGCCCGCCGCCTGGAGGAGCCGCGGGCCGCCAGCCTGCGCAGTCGGGTGCGGGTCGCCCTGACCTACAGCGAGCACGACCTGTGGCCAGGTTTCGTCACCCGCACCGCCGGCGCGCGGGCGGCCCTGGCGCGGCTGGGCGTGCCGCACCTGGTCCTGCCCCTGCTCGGCCGCACCCACGACCCGGCCAGCGCCGCCGCGGTCCTGCCGGGCCTGCTGGCGTTCGTGCTGCCGTAGGGCGGCGAGGCGCAGCCTCACCGCCAGTCGCCGGAGAGGACGAAGCCGGCCCAGTGGTAGGGGTGGGAGGCGTCGACCTCGAGGCGCCGGCCGCGGCCGCCGGGTTCGCGGACGTGCGCCGGCGCGGCCAGCAGCTCGAGGACGGCCGCCCGCAGCGCCTCGTCGGTGGCCTCGCCGGCTTTGAGGCGGGCGTAGAAGGCCTGCATCAGGGCGGCCGTGGTGAGATCCGCGACGTCCCACAGCGAGGCCAGGACCGACCGTGCGCCGGCGATCTGGAAGGCCCGCGCCAGCCCCACCAGGCCCTCGCCGCCCAGCTCCTGGCCCAGGCCGGTGGCGCAGGCGGAGAGGGTCACCAGGTCGGCGTCGAGCCGGACCCCTTCCAGCACCTCCCACACCGCGAGCTGGCCGTCGTCGGCGGGCCCGGCGGGGTTGGGCGGTGGCGACAGCAGCAGCGCCGAGCTCAGGGGGAAGCGCTCGTCGAGGCGGGCGTGGCAGGCGAGGTGGACCAGGCGCGGCCGGCGGCCGATGCCCCGCACCGCGGCTTCGGTGGCGGCCGCGCCCAGGACGACCTGAGCCGAGCCCCGGTAGAGCGCGGCCAGGGTCTCGACCTCGGCGCGGGTGAAGGGCAGCGGCGAGGGTGGGGAGCGCATGCCGCCGGTCGCCGGCCCGTGCCGCGGGGGCGCGCCTCCCGCCGCGTTGGCCGGGTCGCCGAGGGCGACCAGGG
>CAYTJW010000763.1:0-3246 GCA_964438135.1 uncultured Thermoanaerobaculia bacterium | reverse complement strand
GCCGCCGCCGGCGAGGATCGCCGACGCCGGCAGGTCGGCCGCCGCCATCAGCCCGTCCACGGCCAGCCCGGAGCCGACCGCGGCGACCGCCACGGTGGCCAGGTAGACCACCGCCGTCCGCCGGCCCAGCACCTTCCACAGGGCGGCCAGGGCGGCGGCGTTGGTGGCCGGCCCGGAGATCAGGAAGGCCAGCGCCGCCCCCGGCGACAACCCGGCGTGGATCAGGCCGACCGCGATCGGCACCGAGGCGGTGGCGCAGACGTACAGGGGCACGCCGACCAGCATCCCGGCCAGGATCGGCAGCAGGCCGTGGCCGAGGGTCGAGCGCAGCGCGTCCGGCGGCACCAGCGCCGACAGCAGGCCGGAGACGGCCACGCCCGCCAGCAGGGCCCAGCCGATGTCGCGCGGCAGGGTGACGAGCCCGTAGCGGAGCGCCCGGGCGACCCTGCCCCGGCGGTCGCCGTCGTCGTCGCAGGAGCAGGGGGCGGGGGTGCCGCCGGCGCCGGCGACCTCGGCCCCGCCCGCCGGCTCCCCGTCGCGCTCGATGGCGTGGACCACCGCCCCGCCGACCACCCCGGTCACGAGCGCCGCCAGCGGCCGGAACACGGCCAGGAAAGGCCCCAGCAGGGCGTAGGTGACGGCGATGCTGTCGACCCCGGTCTGCGGCGTGGAGAGGAGGAACGCGGTGGTCGCGCCCTTGCTCGCCCCGTGCCGCCGCAGCGACACCCCGACCGGGATCACGCCGCACGAGCACAGCGGCAGCGGCACGCCGAGCAGGGCCGCCTTGACCACCTGCCGCAGCCCGCGGCCGCCGAGGTGCCGCTCCACCACCCCCGGCGACACCAGGACCGACAGCGCGCCCGCCACCAGGAAGCCCAGCAGCAGGTACGGCGCCATCGCCAGGGCGACACCCCACATCGCCGCCACCGCAGCCACCGCCAGCTCGACCATCCGGGACCTTCTCCCCCTGCCGGGTCCCCGTGCCGGGCCCGGCCCTTCCCCTGCAACGCGATTGTCCCGCCGCTCATTCGCGCCGGCCGCTCGCCGACCGGGTAGGACCCCGAGCCGTGAGCAGGTATAGTCGCCGGCGACAGGGGAGATGGAGGGACCATGAGCTTACCGACAGTCCGGCTCGCGACCGTGGCGCTGCTCGCGCTCGCGGTGGTCGCCGCCTGCGGCCGCACCCACCCGCCCGCGACCGACGCCGAGACGGCCTACGCCGCCTTCCGGGATGCCTACGCCGAAGCCGCCACGCCGGCCGACAAGGTTGCGCTGGCCGAGACCTACCTCGCCGACCACCCCGGCAGCGAGCGCGCGGCCACGGTGCTCGACTACGCCGTCCACCACCTCCGGCGCGACCTCGGCGACCTGCCCCGGGCGAAGGCGCTGGTCGAGAGGACCCTGGCCCGCGCCACCGAGCCCGAGAGCCGCTTCGAGATGAAGCTGACGCTGTGGGAGGTGACCAACGACCTGGGCCAGGCGGTCGACCTCCGCACGGTCGCGACCGAGATCGCGGCGGAGCGGGCGCTGCGCTATGACGAGCTGGAGCGGTTGCACGACGCCGCGGTCCGCAGCGAGCGGTGGGACCTGGCCGACGAGTGGGCGACCGCCAGCCTCGGCCGGGCCACGGTCGAGGCGTACCGGCGGGAGAACCCCGACTCCACCGCCAGCGACGACGTGGTCGCGGCGAGGGTCGAGCGGCGCCGCGCCCAGGCCCTGGCGGGCCAGGGCTGGGCCCGCTTCAACCTCGGCCGGGAGGAGGAGGCGCTGGCGACTTTCGAGGCGGCCCGGGCGATCACCCGGACCAACTTCGTCGGCGTGCCGCAGACGCCGCTCTTCCGCTACTGGGGCCTGGCCGAGCTGCGCCGGGGCGACCTCGCCCGGGCCGAGGAGCTGCTGGCCCCGGACGCGGTCATGGCCGGCAACGGGGAGGCCCTGGACGCCCTCCGCCTCCTCCACGCCCGGCGCACCGGCGGCGAGGCCGGCTTCGACGAGCTGCTGTTGGCGACCCGGCAGCGGCTGGCGCGGCCCGCCGCGGACTTCACGCTCCCGACCTACGCCGGCGAGCCGGTGTCGCTCGCCTCGCGGCGGGGCAAGGTGGTGCTGCTCGCCTTCTGGTTCCCCACCTGAATGGGCTGCCGCGTGGAGTTGCCACGCCTGCAGCCGATCTACGAGCGCTACCGGGAGCAGGGCTTCGACGTCGTGGCGGTGGAGGGCAAGCGCGACCGCGAGCGGGCGCTCAAGCTGGTCGAGAAGGAGGGGCTCACCTACACCCTGCTCGAGAACGGCGAGGGCGAGCAGGAGGTGGCGAGCCGGCTGTACGGGGTCCTCTACTACCCGAGCAGCTTCCTGCTCGACCGCGACGGCCGGGTGCTGTTCTTCCACGAGGGCTTCGAGGAGGGGGACGAGCAGGAGCTGGAGGAGGAGATCCGCAGTCTCCTCTGAGCGGTCGCCATGATCAGGGCCTCCCGCTTCGGAGAGATCACCCGGCTCGACGCGTCCCGCACCCTGCTCGGCCGCGGGCGCTACTGGACCACCTGCTACCTGGTCGACGGCCTGATGGTCGACAGCGGCTGCGCCCACGCCTCCCCCGAGCTGCTGGCCGCCGTGCGCGACCGGCCCGTCGCCCGGGTCGTCAGCACCCACAGCCACGAGGACCACGTCGGCGCCAACGGCGCCCTCGAGCGCGAGCGCGGCGCCGAGGTCTCGGCCCACCCGCTGGCGGTCGCGGTGCTGGCCGAGCCGCGCGCGCGGCAACCGCTCCACCCCTACCGGCGGCTGATGTGGGGTTGGCCCGAGCCGTGCCGCGCCCGCCCCCTCGCCGACCTCGAGGTGGTCGAGACCGACCGCCACCGCTTCGTGGTCCACCACACCCCGGGCCACAGCCCGGACCACCTGTGCCTGTTCGAGCCCGAGCGGGGCTGGCTGTTCACCGGCGACCTCTACGTCGGCGGCCGCGACCGCGCCCTGCGCGCCGGCTGCGACGTGTGGGCGGTCATCGCCTCGCTCGAGCGGGTCGCCGGGCTCGGGGCCACGGCCCTCTTCCCCGGCGCCGCCCGCGTGCCCGAGTCGCCGGCCCGGGCCCTGGCCGACAAGGTCGCGCACCTGCGCCGCCTCGGCGAGCGGGTCCTCGAGCTCGACCGCCGGGGCTGCAGCGTCGGCGCCATCGCCCGCGTCCTGTGCGGCCCGCCGATGTGGGTCGAGGCCCTCACCCTCGGCCACTTCTCCCGCCGCAACCTGGTCCGC
>CAYTJW010000762.1:0-3250 GCA_964438135.1 uncultured Thermoanaerobaculia bacterium | reverse complement strand
CGAAGGGCGTCACCAGCGCGCCGCCAGACCCTCCCTGGCGCCAGGCGAGGAGCACGTCGCCGGCCTCGAGCCCGGCCGCGGCGCCGGCGCGGCCGGGCTGCACGCCGGCCAGCACCAGGCCGGTGAGCGTGATCTCGCGCCGGGAGGTGGAGACGCAGGCGGTGAGGGCGGCGACGCACGCTGTCAGCACCAGCCGCCGGGAGCTCATTGGCCACCCCCAGCCGAGGTCGGCCAACCCGCCGCGGGGCGATCGCCCTTCACGCCGCTCCCCGGGTCGACAGGACCGCCGGCAGGGTCCTGAGCAGGATCTTGAGGTCGAGCCACAGCGACCAGTGGTCGATGTAGGCGAGGTCGAGGGCGATCCAGCGGTTGAAGTCCTCCAGGCCGGCCCGGCCCGACACCTGCCAGAGGCCGGTCAGGCCCGGCTTCATCGACAGCCGCCGCCGCTGCCAGCGCTCGTAGCGGGCGACCTCGTCCGGGAGCGGCGGCCGTGGCCCGACCAGCGACATGTCGCCCCTGAGCACGTTGACGAGCTGCGGCAGCTCGTCGAGCGAGAAGCGGCGCAGCAGCCAGCCGAGCGGGGTCACGCGCGGGTCGCGCTCGGCCTTGAAGGCCGGGCCGTCGACCTGGTTCAGGTGCTCGACCTCGTCGCGCCGCGCCTCGGCGTCGGCGACCATGGTGCGGAACTTCAGGAGCGTGAAGCGGCGGCCGTTGAGGCCGCAGCGCTCCTGCCGGAACAGAGCCGGGCCGCGCGAGGTGAGCCACACCGCCGCGGCGATGGCGCCGAGCAGCGGCGCCAGCAGCAGCAGGCCGAGCCCGGCCACCGCCAGGTCGGCGAGGCGCTTGAGGAACAGCGGGAAGGGCGCCGCCGGGGTGGTGGTGAAGGTGAGGAGCGGGATCCCCTCCAGCTCCTCCAGCAGCACCCGCGCCTTGAGGTGCGGGAAGTGGAGGGCGACGCGGGCGCGGATGCCGAGCTCGGAGCAGAGCAGGAACGCGTCCTCGAACTCGTCGAGCTGGCGCCGGGAGAGGACGAAGAACACCTCGTCGACCACCTCCTCGGCCAGGATCCGCCCGAGCTCGTCGGCCGAGCCGAGGACCGGCGCCCCGGCGAAGGTCTCGGGCCGCTCGCCGTTGGGGGCGACGAAGCCGACCAGCTTGAGGCCCCAGTGGGGGTGGAGCTGGATGGTGCGGGCGAGCTCCTCGGCCCGCGGGTTGAGGCCGACCACCAGCAGGGTGCGGAAGTTGCGGCCGCGCCGTCGGACCAGCCGGGCGGCCAGGCGCAGGCCGAGCTTCGCGGCCAGCAGCAGGGCGAGGTCGAGCAGGCCGAACAGGACCAGGAACGGCCGCGACACGAAGTCGAGCCGCAGCAGCCAGCCGCAGGCGGCGAGCAGGAGCACGCCGAGCGTCACCACCTGCACCACCTCCCAGGCCTCGCGGTGGAGGGCGACGGTGCGGCGCGAGGTGTAGGCCTCGCGGCCGACCAGCAGTGCGGTCCAGATGGCCAGCACCAGCGGCAGCAGGCCGAGGTAGCGCTCGAGCGGGTAGAGCTCGCCCGGGAAGAGCCGGGGCAGCACCGCGGGGGCGAGGTCCGAGCGCAGCCACCAGGCGAGCAGGAAGGCGGCCGTGGTCAGCGCCAGGTCGGCGGTCCACACCCAGTAGGCAATCGCCCTCGCCCGCTCCTTCAGCACAGGCCCTCCAGCAGCTCCTCGTAGGCCGCGGCGACGGAGTCCCAGGCGTAGCGCTCGGCCACTCTCCGCCGCGACGCCCGGCCGAGCTCCTCGAGCCGGGCGGGGTCCTCGACCGTGCGCTCGAGCAGCCGCTCGAGGGGGTCCGGGCCGTCGAAGCGGAACGGCAGCCCGGCGCCGCCCGCCACCTCCCGGTTCTCTGGCGTGTCGTAGAACAGCACCGGCCGGCCCGCCCCCATCGCCTCGACCAGCGCCGGGTGGGTGCCGCCGACCTCGGTCGCGTGCAGGTAGAGCCGGCAGCCGAACAGCAGCTGGCGGTAGCCGTCGCCGTACACCGGGCCGGCCAGCAGCACCCGCTCGTCGGCCAGCTCGCGCACCCGCCGCGTCAGGGCCGGGGCGTAGGGGGCGCCGCCCACCATCACCAGGGTGCGCCGGGACGAGGTGCGGGCCCAGGCCGAGGCGACCCGGTCCGGGTTGTTCTCGGGCTCGAAGCGGGACACGTACAGCAGGTACCCGCCCGGCTCGAGGCCGAGCCGGGCGAGCACCTCGCGGCCCGCCGGCGGCTCGAGGTCGCCGCCGTAGGGGATCATGGACGAGTCGACCCGATAGGCGCGGCAGTAGTAGCGGCGGATCACCTCGGCGTCGGTCACCAGGCCGTCGGCGAGGACCGCTGCGAGCGCCTCGCACAGCCGGTAGTAGGCGCGCGCCGCGGCCCCCCACTTGCGCCGCTTGCGCTCGAGGCCGTCGACGTTGAGCGCCACCGGGGTTCCGGCCAGCCGGAGGATCGGCACCAGCGGCGCGTTGGCGGCGTTGCACACCAGCGCCGCGTCGAAGCGCTCGCCGGCCGCGTGCAGGCAGGACAGCAGGGTGTGGGAGAGGGTCTCGAGGTGCTTCTGGTGGACGGCCGGGAGAACCACCAGGCGCATGCCGCGGTGCTCGCCCTTGGCCGGGTCGACGAAGCCGCGGCGGCCGTAGACGGTGACCTGGTGGCCGCGCGCGACCAGCCGCCGGCCGAGCTCCTCGGCCAGGGTCTCGAAGCCGCCGTAGCAGGCCGGCACCCCGCGCGTGCCCAGGATCGCCACCTTCATCCCCTGCCCCCGTCTACGTTTCCCGCGCCCTCCCTGTCGCCCGCCGCGCCCGTACCCGTACCCGTACCCGTACCCGCCCCCGCGATCGCCCGCACCGCCGCCAGGTACCCCCTCCTCCTCCCGGGCCGGACGGCCGCCCTCGCCAGCAGCGACAGCCGCACCCCGACCGCAATCGCGCCGGCCGCCCGCGGCCGGTGGCGGCGGGCGAAGCGCACCAGGTTGCGGTGGAAGGCGACCAGGAAGGCCTCGTCGCCGAGGCTGGCGAGGCTCGAGCCGCCCTGGTGCAGGACCCGCGCCGCCGGCACCACCCAGAAGCCCTCGCGGGCCGGGAAGGAGGGGTCGGAGAGGCGGCCGGCGAGCCGGGCGCAGAGGTCGACGTCCTCCCACCAGGCCGGGGCGAAGCCCTCGTCGAGGCCGCCCAGGGCCTGCCACACCTCGCGCCGCAGCAGCCAGGCCGCCGCCGCCGGCTGCGCCACC
>CAYTJW010000761.1:0-3250 GCA_964438135.1 uncultured Thermoanaerobaculia bacterium | reverse complement strand
CCTCCATGTAGTAGCTGTAGCCGCCGCCCCAGGCGTTGTCGCCGTCGTGGGCGAGCACCACCAGCATCGGCCGGGACGGGTCGTTGTGCGTCTCGAGAGTGTTGAGGCCGTCCAGGCCCTGGGCCGAGTAGCCGTCGGCCCAGCTCAGCGCCTGCGCGGACGGGACCACGATCACCTCCGCCAACGCGCCGCTCGCGGGGTCGACGTACCGGGCGCGGTGGGGTGTCTGGCCGAGCGGGTAGGGCTCGGCCGGCGAGCAGCCGCGCTCGATGGTGCGCCGGTACCAGTGGTCCTGGGGCGGGTTGAGCTGGTCGGCCCGGTTGGGCGGGTCGCAGTTGACGCCGCCGGTGCCGAGGACGACGGGAAAGCCCTGGCAGGCGCGGCCGACGTGCTCGGCGCTGACCACCACCCAGTCGATCCCCTCCTGCTCGAGGACCGGGATGAGCCGCTCGGAGAACGCCATCTCGGGCGGGAACAGGCCGCGCGAGGCGGCCGGCGAGGCGCCCCACGCCTCTGCGTAGGCGGCCTGGTAGAGCTGGATCTCCTTGCGCACCGCGGCCTCGTCGAGCAGCGGCAGCAGGGGGTGGTGGAAGGGGAACACGACCAGCTCGGCGCGGGGCCTCGCCTGGCCGCTGGTGGTCCAGCCGCGGGCCTCGCGCAGCCACGAGGACCAGGTCCCGGAGTAGCCCAGCTGGCCGGCGTCGCCGAGGCTCGAGACGTTCTCCACCAGGCCGCCGGAGTAGCTGATCTGCGCCCCGGCCTCGGCCTGGCCGCGAATGGCGTCGACCGCGTCCCGGCACCGCCACTGGTAGGCGGCGACGCGGTCGGCGGCGGCGAAGATCTCCCGCAGGTCGTTCTGCGGGTGCAGCGCGCCGCCGTCCCGGCGCAGGATCGACTCCCACGCCCGCTCGTAGCGGTCGGCGCCCCCGACCTGCTGGTCCGGCCAGTAGATCGGCTGCTCGAGGTGCCACAGGTAGGTGAAGTGGAGCTGCTCGGCCCCGCCGGGGGCGGCCAGGCCGAGCCAGGCCAGGGCCAACGCCGCGAGGGTGCGCGCCCGCATCGCCGCGTCCTCCTCTCGGCCCGAGTCTACACGCTCGCCCGGCGACGGCGCCGCCGTCACCTCCCGCTGCGACGAGCGGCCACCGGCCACGGTCTGACCTCCAACGACCACGTGCGGGTCCAGGGCCTCTCCAACCCCCTCCACTGCCCGCCGCTCGCGTCGGCCGCACGACCAGGGTGACGCGGCCGCCGCAGCCGCGCGCCATCGCCGGGGCTCACCCGGCGGCGGTGACCCGCGCCAGTGACGGCCGGCGATCTCCGCTCTCCGGCCCCGCGACCTCGACCGCGACCCGGCTCCGTCCCTGCCGCTTGTCGTCGTACATCAGCTCGTCGACTCGGCCGACCAGGGTGTCGATCGTGTCCTGGGGCCGGGCCAGGGTGGCGCCGACGGAGACGGTGGCCTGCACCTCGCCGGCCTCGGTCGAGTAGCGCGACGCGCCGACCAGCATCTTCAGCTTGGCGGCCGCCGCTCGCAGCTGGTCGGCCCCGATCCCGCCCAGGACGACCAGGAACTCGTCGCCGCCCCAGCGACCGACCAGGTCCGACAGGCGGAGGTTGGCCGAGAGGGTCGCGCCCACCGTGCGCAACACGTGGTCGCCGGCCGCGTGGCCGAAGCCGTCGTTGAGGTCCTTGAACCGGTCGACGTCGACGAACAACACGGCGAACGACCAGCCGTACCGCTCGAGGTCGCCGAGCCGGGAGACGAGGGTCTGCTCCAGGTAGCGGCGGTTGGGGAGGCCGGTCAGGGGGTCGGCGTAGGCCGCGCTCTCGAGCTCGGTCAACCGGGCCCGGCTCACCCGGCAGGAAGCGCACTCGCGGAACAGGTGGACGGCGCCGGCGACAGCGCCCGTGGCGTCGTGGAACGGGTGGACGCTGACCGACACCGGCAGGCGGTGGCCGCGGCGGTGGCAGAGGTGGACCTCGCCCGCGAACGGGATGTCGCGCTCCATCACCGTCACCATCGGGCAGCCGTGGTGGCACCGCTCGACCCCGTCGTGGTCGACGTGGCAGAGGCCGTTGTCCCAGCAGAGCCGACCGACCATCTCGCCCTCGCCGAAGCCGGCGATGCGGGCGGCGGCGGCGTTCCAGTACACCACCCGCCGGTCGCGGTCGACGACGTAGACGCCGTCCTCGAGCGCGTCGAAGACCCGCCGCAGTGCCTCGCGGTCGGCACCGAAGGCCTCACCGAGCGGGTCGCGGTCGCCCCAGCCGGCCTCGAGCGCGACCAGGGTCGGTCGCTCGCGCGGCGCCAGGAGCTCGATCGCCTGGTCCGGCTCGGGGGCTTCCGGCTCGACCGGCCTGGGCGGGCGGCATGCCCCGAGCTGCTCGAGGTGGCGCTCGCAGCCCCGCCGCAGGGTGGCGACGAAGGGGCCCGAGTGGACCGCCAGCTCGGCGAAGAAGCGGTGGCGGTAGAGCGCCAGGCTGCGGGCCTCGAGGTCCGCCGCCAGCCCGACCGCCTCGCCCGCCGCCGGCGCGTCGCCCCGGCTGCGGACGGCCGCCACCGCCGCCGACATCTCCTCGAGCGGCGCCGGGTCCAGCGTCAGGGTGCAGAGCTCGCAGGAGCTCCGGAGCGCGATCCGGGTCTGGACCTGGATGACGTTGCGGCGGGCGACCTGGTCCAGCGCCAGGCGGCCGAAGACCGCCGCCACGCTCTCGTGCCGCGCCAGGGCGTCGCTCAGCCAGAAGTACAGCAGGCCGCGCGAGGTCTCGAGCTCCTCGAGCGCCCGCAGCGCCTGGATCGCGTCCATCCTCACCCCCCCCACGCCTCGACCACCGGAGGCGCCGGAGCCGTCACAGCCCCGCTCTAGCAAACGACGCGCCACGAACCGCGCAGCCTGCGGCTGGCGGGCGACGGATGGCGCTGTCTCGGTGAGACACCACGAGACACGACCCCACAGGCGCCTCCGCCCGCCGTGCCGCAGCCGGAGGCCTGGCCGTGGCCGCTCGCCCGGAACGGGCAGATCGCGCACGCGAGCTGCCCGTGACGGCCCGCAGATGGCGGCGCCGCGAGCCCCGAGGCCCCGCCACGGAAACGGAACAGCCGCCCGGGAGGGCGGTCGTGGTGGAGGCCGAGCCACCCCAGCCCCGCGGCCGACCACGCGAAGGGGCTCGACGCCGCCGCCAGCTGCGGACCAGCCGGAACGGGCAGATCGCGCACGCGAGCTGCCCGTGACGGCCCGCAGATGGCGGC
>CAYTJW010000760.1:0-3252 GCA_964438135.1 uncultured Thermoanaerobaculia bacterium | reverse complement strand
CGGTCGGCGGCGGGGCGACCGCGGGCGACCCCCTCGGCGAGCTGCGGCTGACGCTGCAGTCGGTCGCGGCGGAGGGGGCGCTGACGGCGCGGCTCGAGGTGCGGACGACCAGCACCAACGACGACGAGGGCACGGCCACCACCGCCGAGAGGACGGCGGTCGTCGACGCCACGCTCGACGCCGCCGGCTTGCGGCTCGCCTGGCCCGCGGCCGAGCTCGAGCGGGCCCGGCGGCAGACGGCGGAGAGCCGCCGCAACCCCGACGCC
Organism: uncultured Thermoanaerobaculia bacterium; assembly: GCA_964438135.1. Classification (GTDB taxonomy): domain Bacteria; phylum Acidobacteriota; class Thermoanaerobaculia; order Thermoanaerobaculales; family Sulfomarinibacteraceae; genus CAYTJW01. The sequence goes on along the minus strand of CAYTJW010000760.1, from coordinate 2,986 downwards.
GCCTCCTCGGGCGGGCTCGCCGAGCTGGGGAGCGAGGAGGCCGCCGACCTCCTCGACGCGGCGCCGGGTCTGCTCGTCGACCTCGAGGGCGCGACCCTGCGGGAGGCCCGCGCCGAGAGCTGGCAGGGGGCGCCGGCCCGCCTGCTGGTCATCGCGCCGCGCAGCCCCCTGGGCGAGAAGGACCGGAAGCGGGTCAAGGCCTTCGAGGACACGCTCAAGATCTGGGTCGGCGCGGACGGCTGGCCGCTGGCGCTGGAGCGCACGACCCACGTCAAGGCGCGGGTGATGCTGGTCGGGTTCACCTCGGACAGCTCGACCAGGTCCACCTTCGGCCGCGCCGCCGGCCGCCTCTACGTCAGCTCCACGACCAGCGAGAGCAGGGGCGAGGGCCTGGGCCAGCAGGGCGGCTCGCGGACCACGGTCACGGTCACCCCGGTCCCCGCGGCCGGGTCGTGAGCGCGGCCGCGCGGGCTACGCCCCCTGCGCCGCGGTCGCGTCGGTGGGCTCCATGAAGCGGCCCTGGATGTAGTCGACGGTGCGGCGGTCGCGGGGGTTGGCGAAGAGCTCCTGGGCCGGGCCCGCCTCCACCAGCTCGCCGAGGTAGACGAAGGCGGCGTGGTCGGCAAGGCGGTGGGCCTGGCGCAGGAGGTGGGTGACGAGGACCACCGTGTAGCGGCTCTTGAGCTCGAGCAGGCGGTGCTCGATGCGCTCGGCCGAGACCGGGTCGAGGGCCGAGGTCGGCTCGTCGGCGAGGATGATCTCGGGGTCCACCGCCAGCCCGCGCGACAGGCACAGCCGCTGCTGCTGGCCGATCGACAGCCGCGAGGCCGGGGCGTGGAGCCGGTCCTTGACCTCGTTCCACAGGCTCGACTCGCGCAGGAAGCGCTCGACCCTCTCGTCGAGCACCCGCCGCCGCCGCTCGCCGTGGATCCTCATGCCGTAGGCGACGTTGTCGTAGATCGACATCGGCAGGACGTGCGGCCGCTGCGACAGCAGCCCCATCTTGCGGCGAAGGGCGGTGAGGTCGAGACCGGGCCGGAAGACGCTCTCGCCGTCGACCAGGACGTCGCCGCTGACGCTCACCCCCTCCTGCAGGTCGATGAGCCGGTTCATGCACTTCAGGACCGTGGTCTTGCCGCAGCCCGAGGGGCCGATGAGGACGGTGATGGCGTGGGGCGGGATGTCGAGCGAGAAGTCGCGCACCGCGACGTGGTCGCGGTAGCGGACGTTGAGGCGCTGGATGCTGATCGAGCCGACGACGGACGACATGGCCCCCCCCTAGTCCCCGGCGCGGCGGCCGAGACGGCCGGTCAGGGCGCGCGAGGAGACGCTGACCGCGAGCAGGATGACGGTCAGGATGAGCGCCGCGGCGTAGCCGCGCTGCTGGACCTCCGGGAACGGCGTGCCGAGCTGGAAGAAGATCGCCAGCGGCAGGGTCGCCACCGGCTTGGTCAGCGAGTACGGCAGCGAGTCGGTGAAGCTGGCGGTGAAGAGGACCGAGGCGGCGTCGCCGATGCCGCGGCCGAAGGCGATCAGGACCGCGGCGACGACCCCGCGGCGGGCCTGGCGGAGGGCGACCTTGAACGCGACCTCGAAGCGGGTCGAGCCGAGGGCGTAGGCCGACTCGGCCAGCTCGTCGGGCAGCAGGCGCAGCACCTCGTCGATGTTGCGGGCCAGGATGGGGGTGACGAGGAGAGCGACGGTGAGGGTGCCGGCGGCGAGGGACGGGCCGAGGCCGAGCACGAGCATGAGGGCGAAGCCGAAGGCGCCGTAGACGATCGACGGGATGCCCCACAGCAGGTCGAGGACGAAGCGGACCGCGAACGCGAAGCGGGACCGCCGGGGGAGGTAGAAGCGGACGTACATGGCCAGCGGCAGGCTGATGGCGAGCGCGATCGCCGTGGCGCCGGCGCCGAGGACGAGGGAGCCGACGATGGCGTTGAGGATGCCCCCGCCCCCCCCCAGGTAGTAGCCGCCGCGCGGGACCTGGCTGACCATCTCCCAGCTCATCGCCGGCAGGCCCTTGACCACCACGGTGGCGACGAGCAGCAGCAGGGTGCCGATCACGACCAGGGTGGCGCCGACCATCAGCGCGATGGCGAGCCGCTCCTCGAGGTGGCGCGACGCGAGCCGCATCAGGCGAGCCTCCTCTCGAGGCGGACCAGGATCGTGTAGCCGGCGAGGTTGAACAGCAGCGTGACCAGGAGGAGCACCAGCGCGGCCAGGAGCACCGCGGCGTCGTAGAGCGGGATCGACATCAGCTCGCCGTAGGTGTTGGCGATCAGGGCCGGGAGCGGGTAGGCGGGGTCGAACACCGAGCGGGGCAGCACGTGCAGGGCGCAGCCGGAGACCATGAGCACGGCCATGGTCTCGCCGAAGGCGCGGGACAGGGCGAGGATGACCGCGGCCACGACCCCCGGCCAGGCGTGGCGGAGGACCGCCTTGCGGGTCGTCTCCCAGCGGGTGGCGCCGAGCGCCAGCGATGCCTCGCGGACCCCCTCCGGCACCACCCGCAGCACCTCGCCGACGATCGAGATGATGATCGGGCTGACCATGACCGCGAGCACGATCCCGCCGGTGAGGGCCGAGTAGCCGGAGTAGTTCTCGCTCACGAACGGCGGGAAGGGCAGCAGGCGCTGGGCGAGGGGCATCGCGTGGTCGCGGACGAGGGGGACGACGACCAGGACGCCCCACACCCCGTACACCACCGGCGAGATGCCGGCCAGCACGTCCACCACCGGGGCGACCAGGGCCGCGAGCCGCCGCGAGGCGAACTCGGACAGGTAGAGGGCGGTGAGGAGGCTGAAGGGCACCGCCATGACCATGGCCAGGCCGGTGACCCAGAGGGTGCCGAGGACGAACGGGCGCAGGCCGAACTGGCCGCTGGCCGGCCGCCAGGTCTCGCCGGCGACGTTGGCGAGCCCCCCGGCCTGGCCCCAGACCGGGTGCGACCGGTACAGGAGGCCGACCACGAGCAGGGCGGCCA
>CAYTJW010000759.1:0-3256 GCA_964438135.1 uncultured Thermoanaerobaculia bacterium | reverse complement strand
GGCCCGCTCGCCGCGCGCACAGCCGTCGCTGACGGTGAGCACCGCGGCCCTCACGGGAGCACCCCGACCGCGGCCCAGGTGGTGGCCCCATCCAGGTGCTCGGCTCGAGTGTCGGTCGACGTCTCCGCCATGGTCAGCCCCCGATCTGGCAGACCGGTCGTTGCGCCGGTCGCCGTCCGAGCCGCATCAGCCCGGCTCCGCGATGAGGTGGACCTGCTCCGCCGGCACCACCGCGGTCAGCGTCTCCCCCGGCCCGGGCCGCAGCGCCCGCGCCGCCCGCCGGGGGAGGAGCGCCTCGAGCGGGAAGCCGCACTCGAGCCGCACCGCCACCGCCTGCGGTCGGTCGACCACCTCGACCACCGCCGCTGCCAGGCGGTTCGCCCCGTCGCCGGCCGGCGCGGCTCCCCGCACCAGCTCCACCTCCTCCGGGCGGATGCACACCACCACCCGGCGGCCCGGCTCGAGCCGCGAGCGGGCGGTGAGCATCGTTCCCCCGACCGCCACCTCGACCAGCTCGCCGCGGCACGCCGCCACGGTCCCGGGCAGGGTGTTGGCGGTGCCGACGAAGCGGGCCACGTGGCGGTCCGCCGGGCGCGAGAACACCTCGTCCGGAGTCCCCACCTGGCGCAGCCGCCCCCCGTCGAGGACCGCGACCCGGTCGGACATCGCCCTGGCCTCGACCTGGTCGTGAGTCACCAGGACGCAGGTCAGGCCGAGGCGGCGGACGATTGCGGCGAGCTCGGCCCGCAGCTCCTCCCGGATCGGCTCGTCGAGGGAGGCGAGCGGCTCGTCGAGGAGCAGCAGGTCGGGTCGGATGACCAGGGCGCGGGCCAAGGCGGTGCGCTGCGCCTCCCCGGCGGACAGGGTCCGGGCAGGCTGGTCGGCGCGGGCCTCGACTCGCAGCAGGCGCAGCACCTCCCGGGCGCGGTCCCGCGCGGCGTCGTCGCGCTCGCCGCGCAGGGCGAGGCCGAAGAGGACGTTGTCGAGGGCCGTGCCGGACAGCAGCAGCGGATCCTGGAAGGCCATCGTGACGCGCCGGCGCAGGGCCAGAGGCGCCGGCCAACGGACCGCGGCGCCGCGCCAGGCGAGGGTGCCGCGGGTGGGCCTGAGGAGCAGGCCGGCCACCCGCAGCAGGGTGCTCTTGCCGGCGCCGGTGGGCCCGAGCACGGCCAGCACCTCCCCCTCGCGGACGGCGAGCGCCTCGAGGTCGAGGATCGGACGCCCCCCGGCCTCGACCCCGACTCCGGCGAGCTCGAGCAGGCTCACGGCCGACCCCGCTGCTGCACCCGCGTCACCAGCCAGTTGACGAGCAGGGCCGCGGCCAGCAGCACCGCGCTCAGCGCCACCGCCAGGGCGAAGTTGCCCTGCCGGGTCTCGAGGACGATGGCGGTGGTCATGACCCGCGTCTGCCAGCGGATGTTGCCCCCCACCATCATCACCGCCCCCACCTCGGAGATGATCGAGCCCAGCCCCGCGGCCAGCGCCGCCAGCAGCGAAAGCCTCGCCTCCCGGGCGAGGGTGCGGTAGAGCTGCCAGCGCGACGCGCCCAGGGACAGGACCTGCAGGCGCAGCCGGTCGTCGAGGCCCTGGATGGCGGCCAGGGTCACCCCCACCACGAGGGGGGTGGCGATGACGACCTGGGCGACCACCATCGCCGCCGGGGTGTAGAGCAGCTCGAGACGGCCGAGAGGGCCGGAGCGGGCGAGGAGCAGGAACACGAACAACCCCACGACCACCGGCGGCAGGCCCATGCCGGTGTTGACCAGGGTGACGACCGCCCGGCGGCCGGGGAAACGCTCCAGGCCGAGGAACACCCCGGCCGGCACCCCGACCGCCATGGCGACGGCGATGGCCGCGCCGGAGACGAGGAGCGACACGCCGAGGATGTTGGCGAGCTCCGGGCCCATGGCGACGAGCGACCCCAGGGTCTGGCGGAGGGTGTCGGCCTCGCTCACGGGCCGTCCCGGCTCAGCCGGCGTCCGGCACGAACAGCGGTTGGCCGAGCTCCGCCCGGCCGAAGTCGCCGATGACCCGCTGCACCGGGGCCGACACCAGCCACTCGGCGACCTCTCGCGCCTCGGCCGCGTGCACGCCGGGCGCCCGTTCAGGGTTGACCACGATCACGTGGTAGGGGTTGAGCAGCTCCGCCCCCCCCTCCGCCACCACAATCAGGTCGAGGGTGGCGCGGAGGGCGAGGAAGGTGCCCCGGTCGACGAGGGTGTAGGCCCCTTTCTCGGAGGCGATGCGGGCCGTCTCGCCCATCCCCTGGCCGGTGGACAGGGCCCCCGCCCAGGACGGCTCGGGCAGGCCGGACTTCCGCCACAGCTCCTGCTCCCGCCGGTGGGTGCCGGAGCGGTCGCCCCGGCTCGCCCAGGGCGCGCCGGCGGCGGCGATTCTCCCGAGCGCCTCGACCACCCCCAGACCCCTGGCCCCGGCCGGGTCCGCGGCCGGCCCGACGACGAGGAAGTCGTTGTGCATCACCGCCAGGCGGAGGAGGCCGCAGCCCTCGGCCATGAACGCCTCCTCGTCCTGCGGCGAGTGAACCAGGAGCACGTCGGCGTCGCCTCGCCGGCCCATGGCCAGCGCCTCGCCGCTGCCCACCGCCAGCACCTTGGCGACGATGCCGCGCTGCTCCTCGAGCAGCGGCACCAGGACGTCGAGCAGGCCGCTGTCCTGGGTGCTGGTGGTGGTGGCGAGCACCACGACGCGGTGGGCCGGGGGGCCGGCCACGGCGCCTTGGGCGAGCGGCAGCAGGGCGAGCAGCAGGAGGGACCGCGAGCACCGGTTCACGCTGGTCTCCTTTCCGGGCACGGGTGGCAGGTCGATGGCGCCCCCGGCTGCCCCTGGCGGGTCGGAGCACCGCTTCGCGCGACGCTACCAGCGCGGCACCGCCCAGCGCAAGCGCTCGACCCGTGAGGGCCGCCGGCGCGCGCGCCCGGGCCGGCCGTGCGAAGCCGCTGCGATGGCGTGGAATGCCGCCAGGGCCGCGAGGGACACGGCGACCTCGCGGCGGTGGAGCGGCGTGCGCGGGACCAGGGGGTCGGCCGCGAGGGTTTCCTCCCGCGTCCACCCCGGCCCGGAAGGGGGGGCGGACCGTCTCGCCGCGTCCCGCTCCCGCATCGGTCGACTCACCTCTCGGTGTCGCATGCTCCGCACCGAGGTCCCCCCGGCCTGGTCTCGGGTCGCGGGGGGCCGCGGGGGGCGGGCGCCGGCACTCCCCGCGGCCTCCGCGCCGCGGCCCGGTCGGGCGGCGGAC
>CAYTJW010000758.1:0-3256 GCA_964438135.1 uncultured Thermoanaerobaculia bacterium | reverse complement strand
CGCTCGAGCAGCTCCGCCGTGGGCGCCTCCTCGACGATCCGGCCCGCGGCCATCACCGCCACCCGGTCGCACAGCCGCCCCACCGCCGCCAGGTCGTGGGACACCAGCAGCATCGTGAGGCCTGGGCGGCGGCGGAGGTCGACCAGGAGGTCGAGGACCTGGGTCTGGACCAGGGCGTCGAGCGACGACACCGGCTCGTCGAGCAGCAGCAGCTCAGGGCTCGGCGCCAGCGCCCGGGCGATGGCGACGCGCTGCCGCTCGCCGCCCGAGAAGGCGGCCGGGAGGCGGTCCGCCGCGTCGTCCGGCAGCCCGACCAGGGCCAGCACCTCCGCGATCCGGGCCCGTCGCCCGGCGCGGTCGAGCAGACCCTGGGCGACCAGCGGCTCCGCGACGATGGTGGCGACCCGGAGGCGCGGGTTGAGGGAGCCGACCGGGTCCTGGAACACCGCCTGGAACCGGCGCCGCAGGGGCCTCAGGGCGCTGGCGGGCAGGCGGCTGATGGGCCGGCCGTCGAAGCGCACCTCGCCCGCGTCCGGTCGCTCCAGGGCCAGCAGCAGCCGGACCAGGGTCGACTTGCCCGAGCCGGAAGCGCCGACCAGGCCCAGGGCCCCGCCGCGGGCGAGGCTCAGGCTGACGCGGTCGACGGCGGTGGTGTGGCCGCGGCCGAGCAGGCCCCGGCCGGGGTAGCGGCGGGTCAACCCCTCGGCCTCGAGCAGGGCCCCGGCCACGCCTTCTCCGTCTAGGGCGCGGGGAGCTCCCGCCGCCCGTCGGGTCGCCGCGGCGCGGCGCCGGCGATGACCCGCACGTCGTCGAGGTACCAGCCGACGACCCCGTTGCAGCCGTCGACGCCGAGCTCGAAGCGGAGGCGGACGCTGTCGCCGGGCGAGGCGAGCGCGCCGAGGTCGACCTGCGACTGGCCCCAGGAGCCCTCGAAGGTGCCCGCGTCGGTGCCCGAGAAGGCGGCCTGGCCCGCCATCGGGTTGGTGTTGCCGGCGCCCGCGCTCTCCAGCACGGCGTTGTAGGGGTTGAAGCGGAAGGCACTCGCCGGCACCAGCTGGAACGGGCCGCCGTTGACGCTCAGCTTGAGGTTGCCGCCGTCGTAGCCGGCCTCGGTGGCGAGCCAGTGGTCGAAGGTCAGGAGCACGCTGCCGGCGCCCTCCGGCAGGGTCAGCTCGGGGCTGTCGGCCCGCATCACGCCGGACTGGTCGTCGGTCGTGCAGTTGCCGAGGGTTGGGCTGTCGAGGGCGAACAGCGCCCGGCCGTTGCCGCCCGCCGGGGCGTCGCCCGTCCAGGCCCAGTCGCGGGGCTGGTACTCGGTTCGGGTCCCCTGGTTGGAGAGGCTCCAGCGGCCGGCCGGGTCGCTCTCGAAGCTCTCCTCGAGCAGCACGAGCGGCGCGACGCGCATCGGCGCGTCCGGGGCGAGCAGGGGCTCGAACCGGCACTGCTCCGGCGCCGCCCGCATCTCCACCGCCTCGAGCGCCGTCGCCAGCTGGGCGCAGTCCGTGGCGCGGATCACCTCCGGGGCGACCCCGCCGGTCTCCGGGTCGGGCAGGGGCGCGCCGAGCAGGTCCTGGCAGGACAGCTCGAGGGCGTCGGCGTGGTCGACGAAGCCCGAGGTCGGCACCTGGTAGGCGGTCATCGCCCGCCAGTAGAGGTGGAGGGCGCGGGTCATGCCGATGGCGGCGACGTCGCGGCCGTTGTAGGACCCGCCGTCGACGAGCAGGGCGAAGGCGTGGTTGGGCACGCCGGAGTTGGTGTGCACGCCGCCGTTGTCGGCCTCGCCGCAGGCGTAGAAGGGGTCGCTGACCCGCCCCGGGTCGGCGGCGCAGCTCGGCTGCCACATGTCGCGCATGACCCCGAGCGCGGCCGCGTCCTCGCCGATCAGCCAGCGCAGCGAGGGGTCGGTGGCGGCGGCGGCCGAGATCCTCGCCTCGAGGCCCTGGCCGAGGGCGGCCTTGAGCGCGGCGCCGTCGCCCTGGCCGACGAGCACCGCCGGGATGGCGAGGCTCGGCCCGTCGCCGCCCATGGTCAGCACGTCGTCGCCCTGGTTGTTGGCGACGATGACGCCGACGGCGCCGGCTGCCTGAGCGTTCTGCACCTTGTCGCGGAACAGGCACTGGCCGCGGTCGACGAGCAGGATGCGGCCGGGGGTGAAGCCGACCAGCGGCCCGCAGCCGTCGCTCGAGGGGGCGACGCCGTCGTCGGCGAGCTCGACCTCGGCCTGGGCCGACCAGGGCGGGGCGGGGTTGAAAGACGCGTCGCCGACCGTGTAGGGGCCGGCCACCGCGGCCGGGGCGAGGACCTCGAGGGCGGGCGGGGCCGAGCCGGCGAATGACGAGCACTCGCCGTCCTGGCGGCGGGGGGCCGGAGCGTCCGTGCCGCTGCCGTTGAGCAGGTCGACTGCCTCGCCGAAGATGTCGGAGTAGGCCTCGTTGAGGGCGCCCGGCTGCCACTGGTAGATCAGGTTGTGGGTGTTGGAGGTGTAGGTGTGGGTCCACTCGTGGGCGACCACGTCGTCGGCGACCGTGCCGGCGCAGTACTGGGTCACCGAGCCGCCCCCCCAGGCGTTGGGGCAGTCCTCGTCGACCACGCCCTGGACGCTGTCCATCATCCCGTCGGCGCCGTCGTAGGACAGGTAGCTGCCGCCGGACAGGTTGCGGTAGAGCGCGTGGGCGTCGGCCGCGGCCCGGGCCAGGGTGGTCACCTCGGCGTTGGTGGTGGCGTCGGCGCCCTGGTAGGGGAGGGCGTCGCCCTCGCGCCAGACCACGGTGCCGTAGCTCGAGCGGTGGACGCGGCGGTTGAGGCTCGGGTTGAGGTCGACCCGGTCCAGGACCCGCCCGTCGAGGGCGTCGACCAGGACCAGCTCGCGGGTGGTGGCGCCGTCGCCCACCTCGACCTGCCAGGCGAGGTGGTCCGAGCCGGGCACGCCGCGCGTCAGGCCCGAGCGGAACACCAGCAGGGTCGCGGGCTGGGCCTCGAGCGGCGGGCGGCCGGCGTCGCGCCCCTTGGCCGCGGCCTGCAGGGCGAGATGCTCGGCGGCGCCGGCCGGCAGCGCCGGCGGGGTGCTGGCGAGGGCGATGTCGGGCACGACGGTGCCCTTGGCCGCCCGCAGGCTGCCGTCGGGCCAGATGTGGACGCGCAGCACGGCGCCGAACACCGGCAGGCCGTCGTGCACCTGGCGGTAGGCGAGGTGGGCGTGGCCGAGGTCGTCGCCCCGGTCGCCGTCCGCGACCAGCTCGGCGGCCGGGTCGGCCAG
>CAYTJW010000757.1:0-3260 GCA_964438135.1 uncultured Thermoanaerobaculia bacterium | reverse complement strand
GGACCGCGGGTCTCCAGACCCGCCTCTTGCTCCGCCGCAGCGCCCGGTGCGCGCCTGGAGGCGCGCGGTCCGTGCATCCCCGCCCGGCCCCCCGCGCCTCGGATCGCGGCGACGGTATATGATCGAGGGGGGTGGTGGCGTGAGCCGCGACGAGGTGCTTGCCGCTCTCCGCTCCGGCTTGCCGGAGATGATTGAGCGCTTCGGCGTGACAGCCATGTGGATCTTCGGCTCGGCGAGCCGGGACGAGCTCCACGAGCGGAGCGACGTCGACGTCCTGGTGGCGTTCGCCGGGCGGCCGACCTTCGACCGCTACTTCGGTCTCAAGGCCCACCTCGAAGACCTGCTCGGCCGGCCGGTCGACCTCGCCACCGAGCGGATGATCACCCCGCGCCTGCGCCGACGGATCGCGAGCGAGCTGCTCCATGTCGCGTGACCCGCTGCTGTACCTGGAGGACATCGTGGCGGCCTGCGACAGGGTCCGGGCCTATCTCGAGGGGGTCAGTCACGAGGACCTGCTCCTCGACTCCATGCGACTCGACGCGGTGGTGAGGAACCTCGAGATCATCGGCGAGGCGGCGAGCCGCGTCCCGGGGGACATCCGCGAGCTCATGCCCGGCATCCCCTGGCGCCAGATCGTCGACATGCGCAACACTCTCATCCACGCCTACTTCGGCGTCGACCCCGACATCGTCTGGTCGGTCGGCACCGAGAAGGTCGGGCCCCTGGCCGAGGCGGTCCAGCGTTTCCTCGAGCAACGACCGGCGTGACCGCTCCCCGGACCGCGGGTCTCCAGACCCGCCTCTTGCTCCGCCGCAGCGCCCGGTGCGCGCCCGGAGGCGCGCGGTCCGGGGGGGCGGCCGTGCTACAACGGGGGGCGAGGGACGAGCTTGGACGTCGCGGAGGTCCTGGCCGGGGTGAGCGGCGCGCCGTGGTTGCCGGCGCGGACCATCCTGCTGGTGCGGGCCGGGTCGCACGCCTACGGCATGGCCGGGCCGGGCAGCGACCTCGACCTGCGCGGGACGTGCGTGGCGCCGCGGGCCTGCTACCTCGGGCCGGGCCCGCCCTTCGAGCAGGCCGAGCGGCGCGGCGACCCCGACCTGGTGGTGTTCGAGCTCAGGAAGCTCGTCCGCCTGGCGGCCGAGGCCAACCCCAACGTGCTCGAGCAGCTGTTCGTCGAGGAGGAGGACCGGCTCCTGGTCCACCCCCTCGGCCAGCGCCTCCTCGACGCCCGCCAGCTGTTCCTGAGCCGCAGGGTGAAGCTCACCCTGGCCGGCTACGCCCGCAGCCAGCTGCAGCGGATCCGCGGCCACCACCGCTGGCTGGTCGACCCGCCGCCGGGCCCGCCGAGCCGCGCGGAGCACGGCCTGCCGGAGCGGACCCTGATCCCGGCCGACCAGCTCGACGCCGCCCGCGCCGCCATCCAGAAGAAGCTCGACTCCTGGTCGTTCAAGGGCCTGGAGCAGGTCGAGCCGGCCCTGCGCATCATGCTCGTCGAGGGCTCGGCCGCGGTGCTGGCCGAGATGGGGCTCTCAGCCGACGAGCAGTGGCGGGCGGCGGCGCGCTCGGTCGGCTGCAGCGAGAGCTTCGTCGAGCTGCTCGACCGCGAGCGGCGCTACGCCGCCCGCCAGCGGGAGTGGGCCGACTACCAGCGCTGGCAGCGCGAGCGCAACCCGGCGCGGGCCGCGCTCGAGGCGCGCCACGGCTACGACACCAAGCACGCCGCCCACCTGGTCCGCCTCCTCACCACCTGCCGCGAGGTGCTCGCGACCGGGGTCCTGCGGGTGCGGCGGCACGACGCCGCGGCGCTGCTCGCGATCCGCGACGGCGCCTGGGCCTACGAGGACCTGCTGGACTGGGCGGAACGCGAGGACCGGGCCATGGACGAGCTCTGCCGGACCTCGCCGCTGCCGGACGCGCCCGACCGGGCGGCGATCGAGCGGCTGTGCGTGGAGCTGGTCGCGGAAGGCCTCGCCAGCCTGCCCGCGGGCGCCTGAGCGGGCGCACGGGCCTCGCCGACTGCCGCGGCGACGCGTGCGGGCCTCGAGGCCCGCGGTCCAGGGTGCGGCGCCGCCGACCCGTCGACCCCGGAGAACCAACGGGCCCGCCGTCCGTACCGGAGGCGAGAGCCACCGCTGGCGGCCGGTGCGCCGCTCGCACGAGGAGGATGACCATGGACCTCGCGACCCGACTCGCCCTGTCCCTGACCCTGCTGCTGGCAGCGACCTCGACGGCCGGCGAGGAGGCGGCGCCGCCGACCCCGCCGCCGCCCAACCCGGTGGTGTTCTGGGAGCTCGCCACCCACGACGGGCCCCGCTCGCTGGACTTCTTCACCACCGTGTTCGGCTGGCGCTCGCGACCGGTCCCGGGCGCGCCGACCTTCTTCCACACCGTCGCGACCGGCGGCGAGGAGGGCGGCGTCGACGGCGGCGTCTTCACCCTGGCCCGGGCCAAGCCGGCGTTCCTGACCGTCTACATCCAGGTCGAGGACATCGAGGCCCGGGCCGAGGCCGTCACCCGCGCCGGCGGGCTGATCGTCGAGCCGCCCCACGAGATCAGCCCCGGGACCTGGATCTGCCTCTTCAACGAGCCGTCGGGGGTGACCTTCGCCATGCTGGAGAAGCGGCCGCCCGGCTGAGCCCCGCCTCAGTCGCGGTCGGCGCGCCCGGCGAGGCGGGCCCGCACCTCGGCGGTGGTCACCTCGCCGGCGCCGTGGACGAACTCGACCGAGTCGTAGTCGTCCAGGGTCCGGCCGAAGGCGACCAGCTCCGCCGGCGACGGCAGCCGCAGCGCGCCGATGCTCGGGTCGGCGGCGCAGTGGCGGGCGAAGTCGCGGTCGGCGGTGCGGATGTGGCGCTCGGCCCAGTCCTCCAGGAGACGCAGCAGCTGCGGCGCGGGCACGTCCCCGGCGCCGCCGCCGGCGCCGGGCCGGCGCAGGGCGTCGACCCGCGCCCGCAGCTCGCCGTGCTGCTGCCGGTGGGCCGCGAGGTGCGGGTAGGCGGTCACCGCCATGACGTACTCCTCGGCCGCGAAGTGGTAGGCGACGTAGGCGACCACGAAACGGGCCGCCCGGTCCGCCAGCGACCGGTCGGCCGGGCTCGGCCCCAGCTCCTGCAGGGCCCTGATCCAGGCGGCCATGGACCGGTGCTGGGTGTCGACGTCGGCGATTCCCGTCAGCAGCTCGGTGGTGATCGCGAGCCCGCGCATGAACCTTCTCCACGGTGCCGCGCCCCGAAGCGACCGGCGCGCCGCCGGTTGCAACG
>CAYTJW010000756.1:0-3264 GCA_964438135.1 uncultured Thermoanaerobaculia bacterium | reverse complement strand
CCGCCAGGCACGGGTCGGCGACGGCGCGCGCCACCTCGGCCGAGCCGTCGTCGGAGGCGTTGTCGACCACCACCACCGCGGCCACCGCCCGCGCCCGGAGGAGGGCGTCGAGGCAGGCGGCGAGGTCGGCCGCCGACCGGTAGCTCACCACCACCGCGCCGACCGTGCCCATCACGACCCGGGCCTGGCGGTCCCGGCCGGCGCGGCCGCCGGCGCCGCGGGCACAGGCGGCGCCCCCGGTTGCAGCCGCTCGACCGTGGCCAGGATCGCCCGCAGCCTGCGGTCGCGCCGCTCCTGCACCTCCGCCCACGGCACCGGCAGGGTGGCGAACGGGCTCGACTGAGCCCGCGCCGCCGCCAGCATGACGAGGTTGTCGCGCCAGGTCCTCTCCCGCGCCAGGATGCGGCCGGCGGTGTACTCCACGTACGGCAGGTCGTCGTCGTGCGGCGGCACGTCCTCGACCAGCTCCGCCACCTCGCGCGGCCCCAGCAGCAGGTCGGCGGCGAGGTCCTCGGCCGAGCGCACCCCGGCGATGGCGAGGGACTCGGCCAGGGCCGGGTCGGCCAGACGCGCCCAGTCCAGCTCGAGCGGCCCGGGCTCGACCGACCCGGTGACGACCGTGAACTCGTTGGCGGTGCTGACGTCGTACCAGATCGCGGCGCGGGGGAAGACCGCCGCGAAGGCGGCGACGATGCGCAGGTAGCTGCCCTGGTCGAGGGAGTACAGCGGCAGCCACATCGACACCAGGCCGCCCGGCGCCAGGCGCCGCCGGCAGAGCTGGAAGTACTCCAGAGTGTAGAGGGTGCTGTTGCCGGCGTAGACCGGGTGGATCGAGTCGGAGAGGATGGCGTCGTAGCGCTCCGAGGTGGCGAGCAGGTAGTTGCGGCCGTCGTTGACCACCACGTTGAGCCGCGGGTCGGCGAGGACGTGGCGGTTGATGGCGGCGAAGTGGTGGTCGGCGGCGGCCAGGACCTCGGGCGCGATCTCGACCACGTCGACGCGCTCCAGCGGGTGGCGCGACAGCGCCCAGCTGGTGCCGCCGGAGCCGAAGCCGATGTGGAGAGCCCGGCGCGGCGAGCGCAGCTGCAGCAGCGGCAGGTGACCCTGCAGCTGCTGCACGGCCAGCAGGGCCGGGTCGCTGCCGGCGACGTTGACGCCGTTGAGCTCGAGCGACAGCCAGCTGCCGCCCGGGTCGTGGTAGCGCTTGACCAGCACGGTCGCGCTCAGGCTCTCGTCGATGCTCACCAGCTCGACCTCCGCCCCGCCGCCGCCGGATCGCCGCACCAGCCAGTCCGCCGGCAGCACGACCCACAGGGCCAGCACCGCGGCCAGGGCCGCGGCGCCGGCCGCCACCACGGCCCGCTGCCGGAGCAGGGCGACGGCCACCACCACGTGCAGCGCCGCCAGCAGCAGCAGCGAGCGCTGGCAGCCGACCCACGGCACCAGCAGGAACGGCGCCGCCAGGGCGCCGACAATGCCGCCGACGGTGTTGGCCGCCGCCACCGCGCCGGCGTGGGCGCCGGCCGAGACGCGGGCCGGGTCGGCCGCCACGGTCAGCGGGAAGGAGGCGCCGAAGAGCACGGTGACGGGGAGGAACAGCACCGCCACCACCGCCAGCACCGCACCCTGCACCGCGGCGAAAGAGGGGTGGGTGACGAACAGCCGGGCCGGCACGGCCAGCAGGTCCGCGGTGTGGCCGAGGGCGACGACCTGCAGGGCGAGGGCGGCGGCCACGGCGACCTGGCTCGAGGCGAGCCAGCGGCGCGGCTCGCGGATGCGCCCGGCCAGCCGCCACAGCAGCAGGCTGCCGAGACCGATGCCGAGCAGGTAGACGCCGAGCAGGACGGCGAAGGCGTAGACCCGCGACCCGAGGTGCAGCACCAGCAGCCGGACCCACACGAGCTCCGCGGCCAGCGCCGAGGCCCCCATCGCCCCGGCCAGGAAGAGGAAGGGCAGCCGCGGCCGCTCCGCCGCGGTCGCCTCCCCGCCCGGCTCGGCCTGGGCCACGTGCCCCTCGGCGGCGACCGCGGCCGCGGCGACGACCGCGCACGCCAGGCTGGCAGCGGCCAGGGTTCCCCGCTCGCCGAGCGCGGGCAGGGCGAGGTAGGCGGCGACGAGCACGCCGGCGGTGGCGCCGAGGGTGTTGACCCCGTACAGCAGGCCGACCCGCGCCGCCAGGCCGCGGCCCCGCAAGCGCTCGACCACCAGTGGCAGGGTCAGGCCCATCAGCACCGTCGGCACGAGCAGGGCGAGCACGGCCAGGCCGAGGCGCTCGGCGACGCCGACTGCGAGACGGTCGCCGAGGTCGGGGCCGAGGCGGGCGCCGAGGTCGAGCAGCGCGGACAGCACCGCCGGCGAGGCGAGGAAGAACCCGCCGATCAGCGCCTCGGCCAGGCCGTACCAGCGCAGGTGATGGCGGGTGCGCGGGGCGAGGCGGGCACCGAGCCGGGCGCCCAGGGCCATGCCCCCCATCCACACCGCCACCGCCGCCGAGGCGGCCCACACGGTGTTGCCCAGGACCAGCCCGAGCATCCGCATCCACACCACCTCGCCGGCCAGCGCGGTGGCGCCGGAGACGAAGAACAGGACCACCATCACAGGCATGCCGAGCTCCCTCCGAGGCGCCCGGCCGCGAGCAGCAGGAGGGCGACCAGGGCCGCGACGCTCAGCAGCGCGGCCAGGGCCAAGCCGGGGGGCCGGTAGACTCCCTCCAGCCGATGCACGCCGGCCGGGACCGGCAGCTGCTGCACGATACCAGGTCCGGCCCGGAGGTCCACCCGCTGCCCGTCGAGCGTCCACCGCCAGCCCGCGACCGGGGCCAGGCTGAGCCAGGCCCAACCTGGACGGTCGCTGGCGGTGGCGGCGACGAGGCGGTTGCCGGAGCGGCCGAGGACCACCACCCCGCCGACGCCGCGCCACGGCCGCCCAGCCTCGGCCGGCGCGGCCGCGAGGCTGACCTCCGCCAGGGCGGTGAGGTTCCGGTACAGCCAGACGCCGCCGCGGCTCCGCACCGCCACCATCCCGGCCGGCGCCCGTTGGTGCGGCAACAGCACCCAGCCCGCGGCCAGGGTGTCGAGCCACCAGCGGGCCGTGGGACCCAGGTCGGCTTGAGCCAGGTGCTCGGACAGGCGCCGGCTGCCGAGGGGGGCCCAGGTCCGGGCCGTCGTCACCCGGTCCTGCAGGTTGAGGTAGCCCACCTGCCAGAGGTGGCGCGGGCCGACGCCGGTCGCGAGCCAGCGCGCCAGCTCGGGCGCCACCGGCGGC
>CAYTJW010000755.1:0-3264 GCA_964438135.1 uncultured Thermoanaerobaculia bacterium | reverse complement strand
GGCGCCGGTGCCGAAGGTGAGGCTGTCGCCGAAGCAGACGACGGTCGAGCCGGTCGGCTCGGGGTTGGTGACCCGGGGCGGGGCGAGGAGCAGGCGCCAGACCAGCAGCAGGGCGAGGAGGCCCGCCGCGACCAGGGCGGCCTTCTGCCAGGTCGGCCGCGGCGCTGGGGCTGCCGGGCGGCTGCGGGGCGGAGGGGTGCGGCGGGACGGGGTCGGGCGTGGCCTGCTCACGGCGACGAGGATACCCGAGTCGCGACCCGAGCGGCCGCCCGCCTCAGCGGTCGTCCGCGCAGTAGCCGCTGTCGGGGGGGCCGAAGCCGGTGCCGGGGGCGACGCCGAGGCGGGTGAAGACCCCCTCGGGGGAGCGCAGCTCGCGGCAGCGCAGGAATCGCACCCGGCGGACCACCCGCCCGTCGCGGACCACCTCCAGCGGCTCCTCCTCCTGGACCTCGGCGAACACCCGGCGCAGGCGCTCGTCCACCCGCTGCTTCTCGGTCACGAACAGCACGTCGCGGCCGCGCAGCGCGTCGAGCGGGTACCAGTAGAGGGAGGCCAGGCCGTGCTTGCCGCCCTTGACGTGGGCCAGCCGGGTGGCGAGCTCGCCGTCGGTCCAGAAGGCGAGCAGGTGGGCGGTGGAGTAGCTCTCGCTCGCCACCAGCTCGCCCGGCGCGACGCGGGCGCGGACCGCGGCCACGATCTCCGGGTTGCCGACCAGGACCGCCAGCTGGCCGGTCGAGAGGTCCCGGCGCCGGTCGTAGGACATCTCGAGCCCGAGCAGGGGCTCGGGCGCCAGCGCCACGCCGGCGACCGCCAGGCCGAGCAGCAGGCCGAACGCGGCGCCGCTGACCAGCAGGCGGCGGCGCCACGGGAAGGGGGTGAGCGCCAGCGCCACGGTGGCCAGGACCAGGCCGGGGAAGCCCCAGTGGGCGCCGACCCGGGTCCGGAGGGCGACCAGCGAGAAGAAGGCGAGCGGCGACGCCGCCGCCAGCAGCAGGGCCCGGAAGGCGGGGTCGCCCTCCCGCCAGCGCCGCCAGCCGGCGAGGAGCAGGGCGAGGAGGATCGGCGGCGAGGCGAGGAGGAGGTTGGCGGCCAGGAACTCGCCCAGGTACTTGAGGGTCGGCCCGTGCAGCTCGTGGCGGCCGGCGAGCTGGAAGCGGAGGTTGTCCCAGTGGTGGCGGGACGCCCACAGCCAGACCGGGGCGGTGAGGGCGAAGGCGAGCGCGGCCGCCAGCCAGGGGCGCCAGTCGCGCAGCGCGGAGAACCGCCGGCCGCCGTCCCTCCTGAGCAGGGTCGGGAGCAGGGCGGGCAGGACCAGCACCGCCGGGAACTTGGCCAGGAAGCCGAGGCCGATGGCGAGGCCGAAGCCCCACCACGCCCGCCGCTCGCCCTGGGCCAGGGCCACCGCGGATGCGGCCGCGGCGACGTAGGCGGCGGTCATGCCGACGTCGGTGGAGGCGTACGACGAGCCGAGCAGGAACGCCGGCATGGCGTGCAGCAGCAGGTAGGCGCCGGCGGCGTGGCGCGGCCCGCCGCCGAGGCGGCGGGCGAGGGGGAGCAGGCTCAAGCCCACCACCAGGCTGGCGAGGATGGCGGGGGCGCGCACCGCCAGCGCGGTCTCGCCGAGGATGGCGCGGAACGGCACCATGGCCCAGATCACCAGCGGCGGCTGGTCGAAGTAGCACCAGTCGAGGTGACGCGAGCAGTCCCAGTAGTAGGCCTCGTCGCCGGACACCGGCAGGAGCGCGGCGACGACGACGTGGAGCAGGGTCAGCCCGGCCAGCGCGAGGAGGTAGAGGCGGCGCCCGGTCATGGCGGTCTAGAGGCTGCGGCGCAGGCGCAGCAGCTCGCGCAGCGTGTTGGTCACCGACGACGGCTTGACCGTCGAGCTGCCCCTGACCCGCGGCCGGTGGGTGACCCCGACCTGGGCCCAGGACAGGCCGGCCCGCGCCGCCCGCGCGTAGATCTCGGCGTCGACCAGGAAACCGTCCGAGGACAGGGTGACGGTGTCGAAGAAGGAGCGGCGGAAGAGCTTGAAGGCGCAGTTGACGTCCCGCACCCGGATGCCGAGGACGAGCCCCTGGATGAAGTTGTAGACGCGCGAGGTGAGCAGCCTCAAGGCCGGGTCCTGGCGGTGCAGCCTGTAGCCGGCAACCAGGTCGTGGTCCGCAACGTGCGGCGCGAGGAGGGCGATCTCGCGCAGGTCGAACTGGGCGTCGGCGTCGGTGTAGAACACCAGCGCGTGGCGGGCCGCGGCGAAGCCGCGGATGATCGCCTTGGAGTAGCCCTGGTTGGGCCGCTGGGTGAGGACGGTGAGGCGCGGCTCGCGCGCCGACCGCTCGGCGAGGATGTCGGGCGTGCGGTCGGTCGAGCCGTCGTCGACCACGACCAGCTCCCAGCGCTCGGCCACCTCGTCGAGGGCGGCGACGGCCTCGTCCAGGGCGAGGGGCAGGATCTCCTGCTCGTTGTAGGCCGGCATCACCGCCGAGAGCTCCGGCAGGCGCGTCACGGCAGCGGCGTCCTCGAGCACCGGCACGGCGCGGTATTGTAGCAGAGCGACGTTCACCGCAGCCGGTAGACGGACACGCCGCGCTCCTGCCAGAGCGGCTCCAGCTGCTCGGCGAAGAACCGCTCGAGGCGTTCGCTCGCCGCCGCGGACGAGGTGGCGAAGTACTCCTCGCGGTGCGCCATGGCCGCCATCCGGCGGGCCTCGTGCAGGTTGACCAGGAGGTGGGTGATGCCGCGCTGACGCAGGGCGTGGGCCATGGCCGCCGCGTCCGGCTCGCTCTCGGCCAGCTCGACCAGGAGGGGCTCGTGCACGGCGTGCTCGAGCTCCACGTCGCGGTCGAGGAGCAGGGCGCGCGCCTCGGCCACCAGCAGCAGGCGAGCGTCGGCGGGCAGGTCCTGGTTGACGAAGCGGAGGGCGTCCCAGTGGCTGACGTACGGCCGCAGGGTGTCGTCCTGCGACACCGCGCCGAGCGAGCAGCCGAGGCGGGTGACGGCGGTGGCGGTGAGCACGCTGGACAGGTTCCAGGTTGCGAGCAGGCCGACGAGGGCGACGAGGCCGGCGCGGGCGGCCCGGCCGAGGCCGGGCAGGAGCGCGGCGAGGGCGGCGCCGACGAGGGCGAACGCCGGCAGGAGCGCCGGCAGCAGGTAGCGGGTGCAGTGCAGGCCCGGCACCCAGGCCGCGACCCCGGCCGCCGCCCCGATGGCCAGGCTGCCTGCCAGCGGTCGCAGCCGGCCGGCGACGAGCAGCACGGCCGCGGC
>CAYTJW010000754.1:0-3265 GCA_964438135.1 uncultured Thermoanaerobaculia bacterium | reverse complement strand
GGTCCGCCGCCAGCCGGGCGGCGGCGGCGGCATCCTGGTCCGCGGCGCTGCCCCGCCGAGCTCGGTCCCGTGCCGCCGCGAGACCACCTGCTGCGGCCGCTCCGAGCGCTGCGCCAAGCCGCCGTGCGGGGGAGGGGGCTCCTGAGCGTGCGCGAGCTGGTGGTGGCGAGCGGCAAGGGCGGGACCGGCAAGACCAGCATCGCCGCTGCCCTGGCGGTGCTGGCCGGGCGGGTGGTGGTGGCCGACTGCGACGTCGACGCCGCCGACCTCCACCTGGTGCTGCAGCCGACCGTGCTGGAGCGGACCCCCTTCTTCGCCGGCCACGAGGCGCAGGTGCGGTCCTCCTCCTGCACCGGCTGCGGCCGGTGCGTCGCCGAGTGCCGGGCCGAGGCCATCACCCTCGCCGCCGGCGTGGCCGCGGTCGAGCCGCTGCGCTGCGAGGGTTGCGGCCTGTGCGTGCGGCTCTGCCCGCAGGCTGCCCTCGCCTTCCCCGAGCGGCGCTGCGGCGAGTGGTACCGGTCGCAGACCCGGGTCGGGCCGATGGTCCACGCCCGTCTCGAGCCGGGCGGCGAGTCGTCCGGCAAGCTGGTCACCGAGGTGCGGCGGGAGGCGCGACGGGTGGCCGTGGCCGGGGGCCACGACCTGATCCTGGTCGACGGCCCGCCGGGCATCGGCTGCCCGGCGATCGCGACCCTGACCGGGTCGAGCGAGCTGCTGGCGGTGACCGAGCCGACGCCGGCCGGCCTGCACGACCTCGAGCGGCTGCTGGAGCTGGCCGACCACTTCCAGGTGCGGGCCTCGCTGTGCGTCAACAAGCACGACCTCAACCCCGACCTCAGCCGGGCGGCGGAGCGCCTGGCCCTCGCCCGGCGGGTGCCGCTGGTGGGGCGGGTGCCGTACGACCCGGAGGTGACCGCGGCCCAGGTCGCGGGCCGCAGCGTGGTCGAGCACGGCGGCCGGGCGGCGGCAGAGATCGCGGCGATGTGGAAGAATGTCGCGCGGAGTGGAGGGTTCGATGTCATCTCGTGACGATCTGGTGCAGCTGAGCGCCGGCCCCTCGGGCGACGACGAGGCGGCCCGCCGCCAGGCCGAGCAGGCCGCCGAGCAGGCGCGCCTCAAGCGGCGGCTGGCGCTGATCCGGCACAGCGTGGTGGTGCTGTCGGGCAAGGGCGGGGTCGGCAAGAGCACGGTCGCGGTCCACCTGGCGGCTGCGGCCCGGCGGGCGGGCCTCGCGGCCGGCCTGCTCGACGTCGACATCCACGGGCCGAGCCTGCCGACCATGCTCGGCGTGACCCGCGCCCCGGTGGTGGTGGCCGGCGACGCCCTGATCCCGGTCGAGGTGGGCGGGGTCAAGGTGATGTCGATGGGCTTCCTGCTCGGCGACCAGGACCAGGCGGTGGTCTGGCGCGGGCCGATGAAGATGAAGGCCATCGCCCAGTTCCTGACCGACGTCGAGTGGGGCGAGCTCGACCTGCTGGTGGTCGACGCCCCGCCGGGGACCGGCGACGAGCCGCTGTCGGTGTGCCAGCTGCTCGAGCACCCCGACGGCGCGGTGGTGGTGACCACGCCGCAGGACGTGGCCATCACCGCGGTGCGCAAGTCGGTGACCTTCTGCCGCCGCCTCGGCATCGAGGTGATCGGGGTGGTCGAGAACATGAGCGGCTTCGTCTGCCCCGGCTGCGGCCTGGTCACCGACGTGTTCGGGGCCGGCGCGGGCGAGCGGATGGCGGCGTCGATGGGGGTGCCGTTCCTCGGCCGGGTGCCGATGCACCCCCAGATCACCGCCACCTGCGACGCCGGCGCGGCGCTGGCGGCGGCGACCGAGCCGGCGGTGGTCGAGGCCTTCGACCGGGTCGCGGCGCCGGTGGTGGCGCTGGCGCAGACGGGACCTGACCGGAAGCAGACAGGGTGAGCCCGGCCGAGGTGGCGCGGGATCGGGAAGGGAGACAGCGATGGGACACGAGCTCGGAAGGTGCGGCCGGAGCACGACGATCATTCACGCCGGGGCGGATCGCGACCCGCTGACGAGGGCGGTGGCGCCGCCCATCTGCCAGACCTCGACCTTCGCCTTCGACACCTGCGCCCAGGGCGCGGCCCTGTTCGCCCGCCAGGCCGAGGGCTACGTCTACACCCGCATGGGCAACCCGACCACCGCCCGGCTGGAGGAGGCGGTGGCGACCCTCGAGGGGGGCGCCGGCGCCCTCGCCACCGGCTCGGGCATGGCCGCCCTGTGCACGATCCTGTTCGCCCTCCTCGAGCAGGGCGGCCACATGGTCGGCTCGAGCTCGGTCTACGGCCCGTCGCGGGTGGTGGTGGAGCGGGACTTCAGCCGCTTCGGGGTGGCCTCGACCTTCGTCGAGACGGCCGACCTGGCGGCGACCCGGGCGGCGATGCGGCCGGAGACCCGGCTGGTGTTCGTCGAGACCCCGGCCAACCCGACCATGGCCATCACCGACCTGGCCGCGACCGCCGCCCTCGCCCACGAGCGGGGCGCCCTGCTGGTGGTCGACAACACCTTCGCCAGCCCGGTGCTGCAGCGGCCCTTCGAGCACGGCGCCGACGTCGTCATGCACTCGATGACCAAGTTCCTGAACGGCCACTCGGACGTGGTGGCGGGGATGGTCGTGGCCCGCACCCCGGAGCTGCTCGACCGCCTGCGGCCGGTCCACGCCTACCTCGGCGCCTGCATGGACCCGCACCAGGCGTGGCTGGTGCTGCGCGGCCTGCGCACCCTCGGCCTGCGGGTCCGCGCCGCCCAGGCCAACGCCGAGCGCCTGGCGCCGTTCCTCGCCCAGCACCCGAAGGTGGAGTGGATCCGCTACCCGGGCCTGGCCTCCCACCCCCAGCACGAGCTGGGCCAGCGGCAGATGGACGGGCCCGGCTCGCTGATCTCGTTCGAGGTCGCGGGCGGCTACGAGGCCGGCGTGCGGCTGCTCGACTCCCTCCAGCTCATGACCCTGGCGGTGTCGCTGGGCGGGATCGAGACCCTCATCCAGCACCCGGCGAGCATGACCCACGCCGCCATGCCCCGGCCCGAGCGGCTGGAGGCGGGCATCACCGACGGCCTGGTGCGGCTGTCGGTCGGCTGCGAGGACCTCGACGACCTGGTGGCCGACCTGGAGCGCGGCCTGGCGGCGGTGTGAGCCAGCGCCGCGTCGGCTGGCCCGGGCCCGGCACGAGCGGGGTGGGGTAGCCTGGGGGGGCCGTGCTGGCGACCCTGCTGCTCGCGGCCCTGCTCGGCCAGGCGACCGCGCCGCCCGCGTGC
>CAYTJW010000753.1:0-3267 GCA_964438135.1 uncultured Thermoanaerobaculia bacterium | reverse complement strand
GGCCAGGTTGGCGGTCACCACCGGCTGGCCCGGGGCGAGCTCGGCGGCGCGCGCCAGCTCGGTCACCGCGTCGGCGTAGCGCCCCTGGCGGTAGGCGGCGACGCCCAGGAGGTTGCTCACGGCCGGGTCGCTGCCGGACTCGGCGGCCACGGAGCGGGCGAGGGCCTCGGCCGCGCCGGGCTGGCCCCGGTCGAGCTGGATCAGGGCCCGCACCAGCGTCACCGAGCTGCCGCCCGGGCCGGGGTCGACCGCGGCGATGGTCCGCTCGGCCTCTGCAACCAGCCCGCCCTGGAGCTGGGCCAGGGCGAGAGCGCACTGCACGTCGGCCGGGGCGAAGCCCCCGGCCACCGCCAGGCGGAGGTGGCGGCCGGCCTCCTCCCACGAGCCGTTCGCCAGCAGGGCCTGGCCGAGGCGGGCGGCGAGCTGGGGGTCGTCGTGGAGCAGGTTGGCGGCGGCGCGCAGCGCCCGCTGCGCCGCGTCGGTCTGGCCGGCCGTCAGCAGCAGCTCGCCGAGGGCGAGCTGGACCTCGGGCAGGAGGGGGTTCTCGCTCAGGGCCTGCTCGAGCTCGGCGACGGCCCGGTCGCGGGCCCCGAGGCGGGCGTCGAGCAGGCCGAGCGAGGCCCAGGCCCGGTCGGAGTGAGGGTAGCGGTCGGTCAGCTGGCGGAAGGCGTCGCGAGCCGCGGAGGCGTCGCCCATGGCGAGCGCCACCTCGCCCAGACGGAGCATGAGGCCGATGTTGTCCGGTTGCAGGGAGAGCGCCGACTTGAGGGCGAACTCGGCCTCCTGCCAGTGGGCCGCACGGCGAGCGGCCTCGGCCATCAGCTCGAGCGCGGCGACGTTGCTCGGCTGGCGCGAGACGGCCTCCCGCAGCAGCTCGAGGCTGGTGGTGACGTCGCCCTCGTCGAGCAGCCGGTTGGCGCGCAGGATCAGCTCGGGGACCGAGGCCAGACCGATCAGGGGGTCGACCCCGCCGCCGGCGGCGGGCGACACCTCCAGCGGCGTGTCGAGGGGCCGGCCGAGCGCGCGCAGCAGCTCGAGGCGGAGGGACGTCAGGCGGGCGTCCTCGGGGTAGGCGAGGACCAGCCGCGACACGTCGGCGAGGGCACCCTCGAGGTCCTGCCCCGACTGCAGCCGGGCGCCGGCGCTCGCCAGGGTGGCCTCGAGGTCGGGCGGCGGCACGGCCGGCGGCAGCGCCGAGATCTCCGCCGCCCGCGCCCGCGCCGCCTCGAAGCGCTTGAGGAAGTCCTGGGTGTAGTAGTCCGGGACCAGGGTCAGGCTGGGGTCCTCGACCAGGGCGGCCTGGAGGTGGGTGTCGACCTCGGCCTCGCGGCCGAGGGCGAACTGGGTCCAGGCGATGCGGCAGTGGAGCTGGGCGCGGTGGGACGGCTCGGTGGACTCGGTCAGCGCCTCGGTGTAGAGCTGCACCGCCTGGGTGAACTGGCCCTGCCGGTAGGCCTTGAGGGCCGCCTCCTCGCTCGGCGTCGGCCCCTGGGCACGGCCGACCGACGACACCAGCGCCAGGGACACCGCCCCGAGCGCGACGAGAGAGCACCACCTCGACACGGGCCAACTCTAGCCGGAATCCCCGTCCCGGTCCAGCCGACGGAGCTTCTCCTCGAGCTCCACGGCCGCCGGGCTGTCGGCCCCGACGGTCCTCTCGCGGATCGTCAGGGCGCGCCGGAGGAGGACCTCGGCCTCGGCCGGGCGGCCCTGCTCGGCGAGCAGGTCGCCCAGCTCCTCGAGGGTTGGCGCCAGGTCGGCGTGGTCCGGGCCGAGGCCCTGCTCGAGGATCGCCAGGCTCCGCCGCCAGGCCGTCTCGGCCGCCTCCGGCCGGCCGCGGGCCCGCTCGAGCATGCCGATCTCGTCGTGGGCGAAGGCAACCTCGGCCGCGGTCGGCCCGAGGGCCTTCTCGCGCACGGCGAGGGCGCGGTCGAGGAGGGCGCGCGCCTCGTCGAAGCGACCGGCGTCGCGGTCGATCTTGGCCAGCAGCACCAGCGGGTGGGCGAGGGTGGGGTGGTCCGGCCCGAGCGCCTCCTCCCAGATGGCGATGGCCCGCTCGAGCAGCGGCCGGGCGGCCTCCGGCCGGCCTCTCTTCCGCTCCAGGTCGGCCAGGTTGTTGAGCGACACGCCGACGTCGCGGTGGCCCGGGCCGAGCGCTCGCTCGCGGATGGCGAGCGCCTGGCGGTGGTACGTCTCGGCCTGGTCGTGGCGGCCGAGGTCGACGTTGAGCAGGGCCAGGTTGTTGCGGAGGTCGGCGACGGCCGGGTGGTCCGGGCCGAGGGTCTTCTCCCGACTGGCCAGGGCGCGCAGGTAGAGCGCCTCGGCCTCGTCGTAGCGACCCTGCCGCCGACACAGGGCGGCCAGGTTGGCGGCCGCCGCGGTCAGCCGCGGGTGGTCCGGCTCGAGGTCGCGCTCGAAGATGGCGATCGCCCGCCGCAGCTCCGCCTCGGCCTCGGCGTCCCGGCGGAGGGTGGCGTGCAGGGCGGCCAGGTTGGTCAGTGCGCCGGCGACGTCGAGCGTGGCCGGCCCCGCCGCCGCCTCGTGGATGGCCAGGGCCCGGACCAGGAGCGGCTCGGCCTCCGCCGGTCGGCCGAGCACCATGAGGGTGGTGGCGAGGTTGTTGAGGGTCCAGGCGACGTCCGGGTGGTCGCTGCCGCGCACCCGCTCGAGCATGGTCAGGGAGCGCCGGTGGAGCTGCTCGGCCCGCTCCGGCCGGCCGGCGTCCCGCTCGAGCAGGGCGAGGACGTCGAGGGTACCGGCGACCGCCGCCTCGTCCAGGGGGCGGGCCGCCTCGCGCAGGCTCAACGCCCGCTCCAGCAGCGGCCGCGCCTCGGCGAACCGGCCGCGGCGGCGGTACAGGTCGGCGAGCACGGTCAGGCTCTCGCTGACCTCGGGGTCGCCGTCGCCGAGGCTCGCCTGGCGCACCTGGAGCGCCCGCTCGAGCAGGGGAGCGGCCTGGTCGTACAGCCCGAGCTGGAGGTAGACCCGGCCGATGGTGCCCTGCAGGCGGGCGGCGGTGAGCGGCTGGCCGACGAGCTCGCGGTCGACCCGCTCCGCCCCCCGGTCGAGGATCTCCTTGGCGGTGACGGTGCGACCGCGGGCCTCGCCCGGGTCGGCGACCCGGAAGACGCCGACCATGAAGTCGGCCACATCGCGGGCCGCGGCCGCCTCACGGGCGGCCCGCGCCTCGGCCGCGCGGGCCGCGGCCAGGGCCCGCCGCGTCTGCCACAGGCCGACCGACGAGGCCACCAGCGCCAGCGTCACGCT
>CAYTJW010000752.1:0-3268 GCA_964438135.1 uncultured Thermoanaerobaculia bacterium | reverse complement strand
GCCACCAGCACGGCGGCAATCGCCAGCCGGCTGCGGCGGAACCGCCCGGCGAGCAGCACGACGAGGACGGCCAGCAGGGTGCCGACGCCGGCCACCACCGCCCCCTGTGCCGCCACGACCGACGAGCCGGCGGCGGCCCAGGCGGCCAGCAGCACGACCGTCCCGGCGACGAGGGTGAAACGAGCGGGCCCCTGCATGGCGACGCAGTCTACCGCGGGCGCGAGCGGATCGCGGCGGGTCAGTCGCCCCCCGACCCGCAGCCGGGCCCGGCCGGGCGGGGGACCCGACGCCAGGCCGGAGGCCGGGCTACCCGCCTCAGGTTGTCAGGCCGAGGCGCTCGCCACCGTACTGGTCGCGGGTCACCTCGTGACACCAGGCCTCGTGGTCGAGGTACCAGCGCACCGTCCGCTCGAGGGCGGCCTCGAACGGCTCGCGCGCGGCCCAGCCCAGCTCGCCGCTGATCCGGGACGCGTCGATGGCGTAGCGGCGGTCGTGGCCGGGCCGGTCGGTGACGAAGCTGACCAGCCGCTCGTGGCTCGCCCCCCCCGGCTGCGGTCGCAGCTGGTCGAGGCAGGCGCAGATCGCGCGCACCACCTGCAGGTTGGTGCGCTCGTTGCCGCCGCCGACGTTGTAGGTGCGGCCGGGGCGGCCGCGGCGGACGACGAGCTCGAGCGCCCGGCAGTGGTCCTCGACGTGGAGCCAGTCGCGGACGTTGCCGCCGTCGCCGTACACCGGCAACGGGCGGCCGGCGACGGCGCTGCGGATCATGAGCGGGATCAGCTTCTCCGGGAACTGGTAGGGCCCGAAGTTGTTGGAGCAGTTCGACAGCGTCACCGGCAGGCCGTAGGTGCGGTGCCAGGACCGCACCAGGTGGTCCGAGGCCGCCTTGGACGCCGAGTACGGGCTCGACGGGTCGTAGGGGGTGTCCTCGCGGAACAGGCCCTCGGCGCCGAGCGAGCCGTACACCTCGTCGGTGGAGACGTGGTGGAAGCGGACGTCCGGCCGCCCCTGCCAGGCGCCGCGGGCCGCCTCGAGCAGGACCGCAGTGCCGCGGACGTTGGTGTCGACGAAGTCGAGCGGGCCGTCGATCGAGCGGTCGACGTGGCTCTCCGCCGCCAGGTGCACGACCGTGTCCGGCCGGTGCTCGGCGAACACCCGCCGCACCGCGACGGCGTCGCGGATGTCGACGCGCTCGAAGCGGTGGCGCCCGGGCCAGGTCTCCTCGACCCCCTCCAGGCTGGCGAGGTGGCCGGCGTAGGTGAGGGCGTCGACGGTGACGACCTCCACCTCGGGGATGGCGGCCAGCAGGTGGCGCACCAGGTTGGCGCCGATGAAACCGGCGCCGCCGGTGACCAGCACCCGCCGCGGGCAGTGCTCTCCGTGCGTCATGTGCCTCTCCGTCCCGGGTCCAGACCCGGCCCTGGCCGGCGCCGTCAGGGGCGGTACGCCGGCAGGTCCGCCGCCGCCATCTGATGAAGGCGCGGCGCCTGCCGGTCCTTGGCCGACAGCACCGGCGTGATGTCGCCGAGCGGCCAGCGGATGCCGATGTCGGGGTCGTCCCAGGCGATGCCCCGCTCGTCCGCCGGCGAGTAGAAGTCGCTGCACTTGTACTGGAACTCCGCCACCTCGGACAGCACCAGGAAGCCGTGGGCGAAGCCCTCCGGCGCGAACAGCTGCAGGCGGTTGTCCGCCGACAGCTCGTGGCCGGTCCAGCGGCCGAAGGTGGGGCTGCCGACGCGGATGTCGACCGCCACGTCGAAGACCCGGCCGAGGATCACCCGCACCAGCTTCGCCTGCGGCTGCCCGAGCTGGTAGTGGAGGCCGCGCAGCACGCCGCGGCTGGAGCGGGAGTGGTTGTCCTGCACGAACCGCTGGTGGATGCCGAGCCCCGCCAGGGTGCGCTGGCTGTACGACTCGAGGAAGAAGCCGCGGTGGTCCTCGAACACCCGCGGAGCGAGCAGGGCCACGCCGGGGAGGTCGGTGTCACGCCGTTCCACCGCGCTCCTCCTGTCGCACCAGGTCGTGCAGGAACTCGGCGTAGCTGGAGGAACCGAGCGCCGCCGCCTCCCGGCGCAGGTCGTCGAGGCCGATCCAGCCGTTGCGCCAGGCGACCTCCTCCAGGCAGCCGACCTTGAGCCCCTGGCGGTCCTCGATCGCCTGGATGAAGGCGGACGCCTCGGCCAGCGAGCGGTGGGTGCCGGCGTCGAGCCAGGCCACGCCCCGGCCCAGCACCTCGACCTCGAGCTCGCCGCGCCCCAGGTAGACGCGGTTCAGGTCGGTGATCTCGAGCTCGCCGCGGGCCGAGGGGGCGAGCGCCGCCGCCACGTCGCAGACGTCGGGGCCGTAGAAGTAGAGCCCCGGCACCGCGAAGTGGCTGCGCGGCCGGGCCGGCTTCTCCTCCAGGCTCAGGGCCCGCCCGCGCGCGTCGAACTCGACCACCCCGTAGCGCTCGGGGTCGCGCACGTAGTAGGCGAAGATCCGCGCCCCCCGCGCCAGCTCCGCGGAGCGGCGGAGGAGGCCGGACAGGCCGTGCCCGTAGAGCACGTTGTCGCCCAGCACCAGGCACGCCGGCTGGCCGGCGAGGAAGTCGCGGCCGAGCAGGAAGGCCTGGGCGATGCCCTCGGGCCGGGGCTGCTCGCAGTAGGAGAAGCTCATCCCCAGGCGCGACCCGTCGCCGAGCAGGTCGCGGAACCCGGGCAGGTCGCGCGGGGTCGAGATCACCAGCACCTCGCGCACGCCGGCGAGCATCAGCAGGCTCAACGGGTAGTAGACCATCGGCTTGTCGTACACCGGCAGGAGCTGCTTGCTCACCGCCCGCGTCACCGGGTGCAGCCGGGTCCCGGCGCCACCGGCCAGAACGATGCCCCTCATGCCTCCCCCCTCACCGCGCCAACGCGCGAGCAGCCATGATACCGCGTCCTCGCGCCGCCCCGAGACGAGTCGGCCCCGGACGCCGAGGCGCCCGGGGCCGGTGAACGCGGTCCTCGCGGCCGCGAACGGCGCTAGTCGGCGGCCTGGGCGGCGGACTCGCCCTCGCCCAGCACGCGGACGCCGGAGACGGCCGTGGCGCGACCGTCGAAGGAGGCGACGCCGGCGAAGCTCGCCACCGCCGCCGCGCCGTCGACAGGGCGCACGACGTAGCTCAGCTCGCGCGCCTGCTGGTCGAAGAAGGGTCCCCACTTGACGACCGCGGCGCCCGGCTCGACCCGACCGCCGTGGCTGATGGCGCTGACCTCCCAGCCCGCCGGCAGCCGCTCCTCGACCGCCC
>CAYTJW010000751.1:0-3287 GCA_964438135.1 uncultured Thermoanaerobaculia bacterium | reverse complement strand
CCAGGGGGCGAGGGGGTCGGTTGCCGCGAGCACGGCCCCGGAGCCGGCGGCGCCGCCCGCGACCCGGGCCTGCTCGAGACGCTCGTCCAGGGTCCGCGCGCGCCCCCCCATCTCGGCCAGCTGGGCAGCCGACAGACGCAGCGGCCGGGACGACGGCGACTCCGCCACGGGCACCCCCATGGTACGACGGCCCTGCCACAAACGAAGGCCGCCCCTGGGGGCGGCCTCGAGGTGCCCGCGCGGGGGCAGCTCCAGGAGTGATCAGCCGACCTGGGCGCCCCCGCTCGAGGTGATCTCGATGCGGGTCGCGACGCCCGAGGAGTCGTTGCAGGTGTACCGCTGCTCGCTGGACGACTCGCCCGACGCCACCCCCTTGCCGCCCGCGACCATCTCCAGGTCGGCGTCGGACAGCTCGGCCCCCGACTGGGGCGCGTAGGGCAGGACCAGGTGGACCGTGTCGGCGGTGTCCTGCACCACCCGGACCTGCAGGAAGTCCGGCAGCTGCTGGCCCATCTGCCGCGCCAGCACGTCCCTGGGGTTGGCCATCAGCGCCCGGCGGTACTCCGGGTTGGCGGTGGCGAAGCCGGCGATGATGTCGTTGATCTCACCACGAGTGACCTGTGCCATGTTTGCTCCTTCTGGCGAACCCGGTTCGCCCGGTCAGGGTCCCGGTCTGGACGCCTCAGCCCACCTGGGCGCCGCTGCTCTGGCTGATCTCGATGCGGGTGGCGACGCCGGAGGAGTCGTTGCAGGTGTACGTGGCGGAGGACGCGGACTCGGGCGAGCCGACGCCCTTGCCGCCGGCGACCATCTCGAGGTCGGCGTCGGACAGCTCCGCACCCGCCTGCGGCGCGTAGGGCAGGACGACGTGGATCGTGTCGGCCGTGTCCTGCACCACCCGGACCTGCAGGAAGTCCGGCAGCTGCTGGCCCATCTGGCGCGCCAGGACGTCCTTCGGGTTGGCGAGCAGCGCCCTGCGGTACTCGGGGTTGGACGTCGCAAAGCCGGCGATGATGTCGTTGATCTCACCTCGTGTGACCTGTGCCATGTCGTGCTCCTCTCTGGTCGTGGCCGCGCGCGTCGGTCCTGGCCCCTCCAGGGCGGCCGGCGCGGTCGGGTGGTCTCGCCCCCGCTCCGAGCAACACCCGTGCCAGGCGCTCCCCGCCGGTCGTCCCGGCCTCCGTCGCCCGGCCACCGGGTGGGCATGGAGCCCTGCCTCCACGGCATGGAGCCCTGGCTCCATCAGCCGCGGGCGACCCGTGCCCCGCGCGGCCCGAGCAGGCCCCGGCCGAGCTCCGCCAGCCAGGCCTCGACCGCGCCCTCGCCGACCACCAGGACCCCGGTCCGCGCCGCGTCGACCAGGCGCTCGGTCTCCGGGCAGCGGTCCTCCACCCCGGCGAGGACCTCGAGCAGGGCTGCGTGCTCCGCGCTCGCCCCGGTCCGCTCGACCCGCGCCGCGACCGCCGCCTCGAGCGCCGGGTCCGGTGGCGACGGGAGCTCCTCCGCCGGGGCCGGGCCGAGGCCGTTGACGGCGGCGACGACGAGCCGCTTCCGCTCCCCGTACGGCAGCGGCGCCAGGTCCTCGGGGAGGATCGGCCGGCCGAGCCAGTAGTCCTGCCGGCCGAGCCCGAGCGGCAGCTCCAGCCGCGCCGCGGCGGGGGCGACCGGCAGGCCGCCGACGAAGCGGACCGGCACCACCGGCGCGCCGACCCGGAGGGCGAGGTCGAGGAAGGCGCCGCTCATCCTCTCGACCGGTTGCCGGCAGGAGAGGGAGCGTGTCCCCTCGACGTGGACCATGACCGACTTGCCCCGCTCGACCATCTCGGCCTCGAGGTCGGCCACCACCGCCGGCAGCGAGGCCCGGTCGCCGCGGTCGAAGAAGGCGATCACGCCCGGGTCCTCGACCCCCGGGTAGGCGAAGCACCGCCGGATGAGGTCGCCGAGCCAGCTCGTGCGGTGCTCGGCCTTGGCCAGGGTCACGGTCGGCACCCCGAGCAGGCCGGAGACGACCACCGAGAAGAGGAGGGACTCGACCGCGACCTGGTGGTTGCCGAGCAGCAGCGCCGGCCGGCCGACGACCCGGGCGAAGGCCGCCGGGTCGGCCAGCACCACCCGGCCGAGGAACCGCTCGGCGAGGCCGTAGCAGAGGTCCTCCACCGGCCACCGGCCGCGGTCGAACCAGCGGTCCCAGAAGGCGCGCACCGGCGTGAGGTCGAGGCACGACGGGGCGAGGCGCCGGACCGTGACCCGCTCGCCCCGCCGCTCGACCGCGAGCGAGAAGCGGGTCAGTGGCAGGGCCTCGGGCAGCAGGGACGGGTGCAGACCCTGCTCGGCGGCGAGGTGGTCCTTGCGGGCGACCGTCGCCGGGTCGCGGCTGCCGTAGACCGCGGCCACGGTCCCGGGCAGCCAGTCGGAGCGCTCGACGTCGCCGTCCTCGAGCACCGTCTCGTCGCCGGCGGTCGCCGCCAGGGCCAGGCCGGGCACGTGCCGCCGGTCGCGCAGGAAGGCGCGGCGGGCGGCGGGCGGGGCCGAGCCGAGCGGGCCGGCGGGGAAGCAGGACTCGACCAGCTCCAGCTCGGCCCAGACCCGGCCGGCGTGGATCAGCTGGGCGCGGAAGACCGGCAGGTCGGCGGCGCCGGCCAGGCCGGCGAAGCGCACCTCGCAGCGCACCGGGCCCGCCGCCGGCGTTGGCCCGAAGAGCTCGAGGCGGCGGAGCAGGGCCGGGTAGGCGACCCGGCCCGGCGGGACCTGGTCGGACCAGAGCCGGAGCCGGTCGTGGGGGATGGCGTGGGTGGCGCCGTCGAGCAGGGCCGGGTTGAGGCGGCCGCGCGGCACCCCCCCGGACGAGGCGTCGAGCACGGCCGAGGACCCGGCCCGACCGAGGGTGAGGGAGCGCAGGACCTGCCAGGCGGGCCCGTGGAAGAGGTGGCCGGCGAGGTAGGGGTCCGGCGCCGGCTCGCCCTCGACCTCCTCCAGCGGGGCGGGCGGCACTGGCCAGTCGCCGGTGCGGACGATGCCGCGGGCGACCTCGTCCTCGCCGCCGCCCTGCCCGACCTCCACCAGCCGCACCGTCTCGCCGGCGCGGACGGCCCGCAGCCGGCGGGGCCGGTCGAGCGGCAGCCAGCGCGTCACCGCCACGTCGCGGAGACCGACGACGTTGCCCGGCACGGCCTCGGCCAGCGCCTCCACCATCCACGCCAGCGGCAGCGCAGGCACGGTCCAGGTCGGCCGGTGGTCGCCGAGCCAGGCGTCGCGGCCCGGGTCGAGCAGCCACTCCGGCGCCCGGT
>CAYTJW010000750.1:0-3290 GCA_964438135.1 uncultured Thermoanaerobaculia bacterium | reverse complement strand
GGGTCGACCGCTGCCGCCGCGGCACGGGCGGACCTGCCGGGCCAGGCCAGGACGCCGCACCCTCACCGCCAGTCGCCGTTGAGGACGAAGGCCGCCCAGTGGTAGGGGTGAGCGGTGGCGGGCGGCGAGGTAGGCCCAGCCCCCGGCGGCGCGCTCGGCCCCCGCCGGAGGTCGAGCATGGCCAGGCGGAGGGCCTGGTCGGTGCTGAGGCCGCCTCGCAGGTGCTCGTAGAAGCGCCCCATCAACCGGGCGGTGCTGTCGTCGTCCACGCTCCACAGCGAGGCGACGACGGCGCGCGCACCCGCGAGCTCGAAGGCGCGGGTCAGGCCGACCAGACCGTCCCCTCCCCGCTCCGCGCCGAGCGCCGTCTCGCAGGCCGAGAGCACCACCAGGTCGGCGTCCGTTCGCACCTCCTCGAGGATCTCCCACACCTGCAGGAAGCCGTCGTCGGCGTGGTCGCCGGCGGCGGCGCCGGGGGCGAGGAGGAGGCCGGAGTCGAGCGGCGAACGCCGGTCGAAGACGCCGTGGCACGCGACGTGGACCCGCCGCGACCGCGCCGCCGTGGCCCTGAAGCGCGCCTCGGTGGCGTCCGGCCCGAGCCAACACGAGGTCTCGCCCGGGAAGGCGGCGGCCACCGCCTCCGCCTCGGCCCGTGATGCGGGCAGCCTCCCGAGGGCGGTCCTCGCGCTCTCGGCCAGGAGCAGCCAGGGCGGTGCGTCCGCCGCGGCCGGTGCGAGCGCCCAGCCGGCCGGGTCGCCGAAGGCGACGCTGCCCGCCGCCTCGCGCCGCGCCGGTTTCTGCCGGCGCAGCTCGCCGTAGACGGTGGCGGAGAGGCACGCGTGCAGCGGCACCGCCTCGACCAGGGGACGGTAGTCCCCGGCGGCGGAGCCCGGGTCCCGCAGCACGGCGAAGGGCAGGAGATGGAGCGGGCCGTCGGCCGAGACCAGGAGTCGGGCCGCGCGACCGAGCGGCTCGCGGGCCGGCTCGAGCAGGTCGAGCGACAGGGACGACGCGAGCGCCTCCACCGGCCGCCGGGAGCGCACTGCCAGCAGGAGCTGGCCGACCTGGCGCTCGAGGGTCGGCCGCCCCACCGGCAGGGTCCAGGTCTGGAAGTCCCCGGGGGTGGGCCCGACCGCGAACAGGACCGTCCGCTCCGCGCCCACCGCGTAGGCCAGGAGGAGGGTGCCCGGCTCCAGCACCGCCCGGGCGCCGACCAGGTCCAGCGGCCTCGGGTCGGCCAGCGACCCGAGGCGGGGCGAGGAGTCGCGGATCTCCTCCCACAGTGCCTCGCGCTCCGCCCGCGTGGTCTGCAACCTGCCGCTGACCTCCGCCACCCGCTCCGGCTCGCTCTCGGGCGAGAGCCGGGCGAGCTCGGCGAGCAGCGCCCCGAGGCGAGCGTTCAGCGCCCGAACCCGGTCCGCGAGACCCGGGGCCAGCTCGCGGTCGAAGGTCAGGTCCCGCTCGGCGAGGAGGCTGAGGAAGCCCTGGGCGCGAGAGCGCTCGAGGTCGTGGAAGGCCCTCTCCCTCGCGCCCCGCGCGAGCCGCAGCTCGATGAGGTCCTGGTAGTACTGGCCGCATTTCTCGCTGAAGCGCGAGCCCCGTTCCTGCCACCCGCCGAGACGACCACGCTGCTGCTCGAGGGCGCGGACCGCGGCCTCGAAGTGCTCCTCGGCGGCCGCGAGCTCGCCTTGCCCCCGCAGCAGCGACCCCAGCGCGTGGAGGCTCTCCGCCTCCAGGATGCTCCCGGGCGCGAGGCGCCGCTCGATGGCCAGGGCCCGCCGGTGGAGCGCGGCCGCCTCGCCGGGGCGAGACTGGGCCTCGGTCAGCGCGGCGAGACTGGTGAGGGCAGTTGCCTCGTCGACGCTGCCAGGGGACAGCGCGTGGACCAGCTCGAGACTGCGCCGGAGGTGCTGCTCGGCCTCCCCGACCCGGCCCCGGTCCCGCGCCAGGTTGCCCAGGTTGTTGAGGCAGGCGGCGACCTGGAGTCCATCCGGGGTCTCCGCCTGGTAGATGGCCAGCGCCCGCCGGTAGCAGGCCTCTGAGCCGTCGAGGTCGCCGCGCTGCCTGAGCGCCACCCCGAGGTTGACAAGCGAGGAGGCAACGTCGGCGCTCGCGGGTCGCAGCCGCTCGCGGATGGCGAGCGCCTGGCGGTAGTACGCCTCGGAGGTCGCCGGGTCGTCGACGTCGCCGAACAGGATGCCGAGGTTGTTGGCGACCAGGGCGCAGTCGTCACCGCCCGGGTCGAGCGCCTCGTAGAGCGCGAGCGCCCGGCGGTAGGCGCTCTCGGCGGCAGCGTAGTCGCCCCGCTTCCACGCCAGCACGCCCAGGTTGACCAGGGTGTTCGCCTCCGCCGTCCCGCCGGGGTCCAACGCGCGGCGCAGGGCGAGGGCGCGCTCGAGGTAGCCCTGCGCCCGCCGCTGGTCGCCGAGGTCCTCGGCGACCGCGCCCAGGTTGTTGAGGCTGGTCGCCAGCTCGAGCGGCGGCGCCCCGCCGGACTCCCGCACCCGCAAGGCCCACTCGAACAGCCGCGCGGCGGCGTGGATGTCCCCCTGCAGGTAGCGGACGACACCCAGGTTGTTGACCGAGCCGGCGGCCTCCAGCGAAGCCGGCGCCAGGCGCGTCACGATCGCCGCCGCACGCCGGTAGAGCCGCTCGGCCGCGACCGCCTCGTCGCCCTCGACCTCGAGCTTGCCGCGGCGACTGAGAGCGCGGGCGAGGCCGAGGCCCTGCCCCCGCGCCAGCCACCGCCCCTCGAGCTCGGCGAAGGCCGCGGCGGCGCCTTCCCTGTCCCCTGCCTTGTGCAGGGCGAGGCCGACCGCGTCGAGCGTCATCGCCTCCGCCCCCGGCTGTCGACTCGCCGCTTCGGCGGCGAGCCGGCGCAGCGACAGGGCGTCCGCCCAGCGTCCTGCTGCGGCGAGCAGCTCGCCGCAGCGACCGTAGAGCCACGCCGCGGGGACCTCGCGCCCGCCGCTCCGCCAGCGGTCTGCCAGCCCGCGCCATACGGACACGGCCTGGTCGAGCCGCCCGGCCTGCGCAGCGCTCGCACCCGCCGCGAAGACCCCGAGGTCACGGTCGCCGAGCAGCGGCCGGACCTCGACCCCCCACGGGCGCGGGCCGACGGTCCACGCCGCCGGGCGCCGCTCCCGCTCGCCGAGCAGGGTCACCGGGCCGAGAGGGGCTCGCTCCAGCAGCAGCAGCTCCCAGTCGAGCACGCCCGCCAGCGTGCCCCGGGTCGGGGTGGCGGCAGCGGCCTGGGCCCAGCCGTGGACGAGGTCGCCCGGGGCGAGGCC
>CAYTJW010000749.1:0-3294 GCA_964438135.1 uncultured Thermoanaerobaculia bacterium | reverse complement strand
GCCGCCACCATGGCCACCGCCAGCCCCCGGTCGACCCGGCCGCCCATCGACCGTCAGTCACCCAGCCCGTCGAGCAGGGCGCGGACGTCCTCCGGTCGGTCGCAGCCGAGGTCGAGCGCCTGGCGCAGCAGGGTCTTCGCCTCCTCCCGCTGGCCGCGGGCGGCCAGCACCTCGCCGAGGTGGGCGACCACCGTGCCGTCGCGGTCGCCGATCGCCAGCGAGCGCCGCAGCCAGGTCTCGGCCGCCTCCAGGTTGCCGAGCCGGAACTGCACCCAGCCGAGGGAGTCGAGGTAGGCGGCGTTGCCCGGCTCCAGCTCGACCGCCCGGGTGACGAGGCGCAGGGCCTCCTCCAGCCGCACCCCGCGGTCGGCCAGCATGTAGCCCAGGTAGTTGGCGGCCGCGGCGTCGTCGGGGTCGTCGCCGACCAGCTCGCCGAACAGCCGCTCCGCCTCCTCCGCCGAGCCCAGTCGCTCCAGCGCCGCCGCACGGGTGAAGCGGATGTCGCGCTGGCCGGGGAACCGCTCGAGCGCCGCCGCGGCGTGGCGGTCGACGTCGGACCACCGCTCGGTCACCTGCAGCACGGCCAGCGCCGCCAGCACGTCCGCCTCGGACGAGGACTCGAGGAGGGTGGCGAGCCGCTCGGTGCCCCGGGGGTCACCCTGGCGGATGCGGAGCTCGGCCTCGAGGGCCACCGCCTCGGACCGCGCCGGCCCCTTGAGGAGCGGTTCCAGGCGCAGCACCGCGGCGACCCCGTCCGCCCACTCCTCGGTGCGGCGGATGCAGGCCCCGAGCAGGCGGACGTAGTCGGCGCCCGCCGCCGACGGGTCGGTGACGCGGTCCAGCCACTCCCGGGCCACGCGCGGGTGGCCCGCGACCAGCTCGACCCGCGCCGCCGCCATGCCGCACGCCACGGCGCGCGCCGAGTCCGGGCTCTGCTCGACCTGCGCCCAGGCCCGGTCGAGCAACCGGCGCGCCTCCTCGAGGCGGCCGGCACGGGCGACGTTCCAGGCCAGGGCCAGGGTCAGCTCGAGGTTGCCGCGGTCCTCCCGCAGGAGCTGCTCGAGGGCGGCGCTCGCCTCCGCGGCGCGGCCCATGTCGGTCAGGATCAGCGCCTCGAGGGTGCGGGCGCGGACCGAGCCCGGCTCGCGGCGCAGGACGCGCTGGACCGCCGCCAGCGCGTCGGCCTGCCGGCCGCCGTCGGAGAGGAGGCTGGCGGCCCGCAGCAGCTCGTCCAGGTCGTCGTCGGCGAGGCCCTCGAGGAGGGTCTGCCCGGCCTCGGCCGGGCGCTCCAGCTCGAGCAGCACCGCCACCAGGTCGCTGCGGCAGCCGGGCGCCGGCAGGCACTCGCGGAACGCGGCGGCCGCCGCCTCGAGCCGACCCAGGGCGCGCAGCAGGTTGGCGTGGTAGGCCACCAGCTGGACGCTGCCGGGACGGGCGCTGCGCAGGGCGGCGATGAGCGACTCGGCCTCGTCGAGCCGGCCCATCCGCTGCAGCACCTGGGCCAGGGACAGCTCCAGGTTGGGGTCGTCGGTCCGGATCTCGACCGCGGCCCGCAGGGTCTTCTCCGCCTCCGCCAGCAGCTCCGGGCGGTGGGTCGCCAGCTGGGCCAGCGCCAACCCGCGGGTGCGCAGGCCGTACCAGTCGAGCTCGCCCGCCTGGGCGAGGACGTTGACGGCGGTGTCCACCAGCCCCAGCTCGACCAGCAGCGAGGCGTAGCGGACCTTGACCTCGGTCACGTCGGGGGCCTCGTCCAGCGCCCGCCGGTACTCGGCCAGCGCCTCGCGGTAGGCGCCCGCGGCCTCGAGCAGGCAGGCCCGGAGGAACGTCTCGAGACCGGCGGGCAGCTCGCCGGCGCTCGCCACCGCGGTCGTCGGCGCCGGCGCCGCCGCTGAGTCCTCGGCCCGAACCCCCGGCCCCGTTGCCGCCAGCGCCGCCAGCGCCGTTGCCCCTGCGCACCATGTCCGCCAGCTCATCGACCCTCTTCGCCTCCGTCCTGGCGGCCCGCCGCCGCCCGTGCCGACGGGCAACGCGGCCCCGCCAGTCGTCGCCCAGCTTAGCGCCTCCCGGCGGGGTGGTACAATGCGCCCGCCGCGGAGCACGATGACTGACCACGACAGCCTCTTCGTCGACACCACCTTCGCCACCCTCGACCTGCCGCAACCGCTGTTCGAGGCGGTGGCCCGCCTCGGCTTCTCCCGCCTGACCCAGGTCCAGGACCGCGTCCTGCCCGTGGCCCTGGCCGGTCGCGACGTCGTGGTCCAGGCGCAGACCGGCTCGGGCAAGACCGCCGCCTACCTGCTGGTCATCTTCTGCCGCCTGCTGCGGGTCGCCCGGTCGAGCCCGCCGGAGGTGCCGCGAGCGCTGATCGTCGCGCCCACCCGCGAGCTCGCGGTGCAGATCGCGGGCGACGCCGACGCCCTCGGCGCCGGCCTCGGCCTCACCAGCCACGTCGTCTTCGGCGGCCTCGACTACCGCGGCCAGCGGCGGGCGCTGGAGCGTGGCACCGACCTGCTCATCGGCACCCCCGGCCGACTGATCGACTACCACAAGCAGGGCGCCTACCGCCTCCACCAGACCGAGCTGGTGGTGATCGACGAGTGCGACCGCCTGTTCGACATGGGCTTCGCCGACGACCTGCGCTGGATCCTGCGCCAGCTCCCCGCGCCCGAGCGCCGCCAGTCGATGATGTTCACCGCCACCCTGTCGCAGCGGGTGACCCTCCTCGGCTGGCGGCAGATGAACGACCCCCTGGAGGTCGTGGTCACCCCGGGCCAGCTGACCCCGCAGACCGTCCGGCAGGCCCTCTACCACGTCGCCGCGCGCGAGAAGCTGTCCCTGCTGCTCGGCCTCCTCGAGCGGGAGTGCGCGACCCGGACCATGATCTTCACCAACACCCGGATCGGCGCGCGGCGCCTCGTCGAGGAGCTGGAACGGCACGGCCTCGTCGCCCGCGGTCTGACCGGCAACGTCATCCAGAGCAAACGGTTGCGGGCGCTGGACGACTTCCGCGACGGCCGCCTGCCGATCCTGGTGGCGACCGACGTCGCCAGCCGCGGCCTGCACATCGAGGGCGTCTCCCACGTCGTCAACTTCGACCTGCCGCAGGACCCCGAGGACTACGTCCACCGCATCGGCCGCACCGCCCGCGTCGGCGCCGAGGGGGTGGCCATCTCCCTCGCCTGCGACGACTACGTCTACTCGCTCGACGCCATCCAGCGCTTCATCGGCTACCAGATCCCGACCGAGTTCGCGTCCGACGACCTCTTCGCCGAGGTCCTGCCCCGCGGCCAGTGG
>CAYTJW010000748.1:0-3295 GCA_964438135.1 uncultured Thermoanaerobaculia bacterium | reverse complement strand
GGGTGGCGGTGGCCACCGGCGGCGCGAGCTCGGCGTCCGCCAGCGGCAGGGCGCCGGCGCGCACGCTCTCGAGGGTGGCCTCGACCGCCCGCAGCAGGTCGCGCTGGGCGTCGAGGCGGGCCTGGGCGCGCGGCTCGGCGACCAGCAGCGAGGCCGCCATCATGGTGGCGAGGCCGATCAGAGCCAGGGCGGCGGTGGTCTCCATCAGGCTCGAGCCGCGCTCGCGGCGGCGGTGACGGCTGCCCACGCTCACGACCCACCTCCGATGACGCGGGCCACCTCGGCCGCGTCGGTGACCCCGCCGCGCACCAGCTCGGCCGCCGCCGTCTCCAGGGAGGAGGACGCGCCGCCCCGGTCGTCGAGCACCTCGGCCGCCACCACCCGGCCGCGGTAGCCGCTGCCGAGGCAGGCGTCGCAGCGCGCGCCGCCGCAGTCCGGGCAGCGCCGCCGGAGCAGGCGCTGGGCCAGGGTGCCGCGCAGGGCGAGGTCGAGGGCCCAGTCGTCGACCCCCATCTCCTCGAGCCGCGGCCGCGCCTCGGCGGCCCGGCCGCAGTGCAGGCTGGACAGGACCAGGTGACCGGTCATCGCCGCCCGCACCGCCACCCGCGCCGTCTCCCGGTCGCGGACCTCGCCCACCATCACCACCTCCGGGTCCTGGCGGAGCAGGAACTTGAGGCCGGCGGCGAAGTCGAGGTCGCGGATCGGGTCGACCTGCACCTGGGCGCAGCCGGGCAGGCGGCGCTCGACCGGGTCCTCGATGGTGGTGACGTGGCAGAACTCGCCCCGCCGCTCGAGGATCTCGGCCAGGCAGGCGTAGAGGGTGGTGGTCTTGCCGGCGCCGCTGGGGCCGACCACCAGCAGCAGGCCGGAGTCGGCCCCGAGCTGGCGGCGGAGCCAGCCGAGGGCGCCCTCCTCGAGGCCCAGCTCGGCGAGGGTGCGCAGCCGGCCGCCGGCGTCGAACAGGCGCAGGGTGGCCTTCTCGCCGGCCAGGGTGGGGATGACGGCGAGCCGCCCCTCGCGGCCGCCGGGCAGCTCGAGCCGTCCCTCCTGGGGGACGTCGGAGCGGTAGACCATGAGCCCGGCCAGGACCTTGAGGCGGCCGACCAGGCGCAGGCCGGCCTCGGTCGGCAGGCCGCCGCGGGACACGAAGCGGCCGTCGACCCGCAGGCGGACGGCGAGGCCGGCCCCGGTCGGGTCGAGGTGGAGGTCGCTGGCGCCGAGGGCGACCGCCTCGGCCAGCAGCTCGGCCGCCGGGTCGGCGGTGGGCTCGAGGCTGGCCACGGGCTACTCCCCCACCAGGCGGATGAGGCCGAACACCGGCAGGTAGGCGGCGAGGATGACCGAGCCGACAACCAGGCCGAGGGCGAAGGTGCCGACCGGCTCGAGCACCCTCTCGAGCAGCTCGGCGCGGGTCAGGAAGTGCTCCTCGGCGGCGGCGGCCATGGCGCCGGTGACCTCGACGAAGTCGCCCCGCTGCTCGCTGCCGACCAGGAACCAGAGGAAGGCCGGGGACAGGAAGCCGAGGCCGGAGAGGGCGTCGGACGGCGCCTCGCCGCGGCGGACGCGGCCGGCGGCGTCGACCAGCGCGGCGCCGGCGCGGTCGTCGGCCACCACCTGCCGGCAGCGGTCGAGCGCCTCGGGCAGCTCCACCCCGGCCGAGAGCAGCAGGCGCAGGGTGCGGGCGAAGCGGACCTCCAGCAGGGCCCGCCGCAGCCCCCTGACGAAGGGCAGGCGCCAGGCCAGGCGCTGGCCGAGGCGGGTCAGCGGCGCCAGGCGCACCGGTCGGCCGAGGGTGAGGAGCTGGTAGGCGAGGGTGGCGAGGAGGAGCAGCAGCAGCCAGCCGGAGCCCCACCCCACGGTGCCGAACACCACCCGGGTGACCAGCGGCAGGGTGGCGCCGAGGTGCTCGTAGAGGGTGGCGTAGACCGGCAGCATCCGACACGTCAGCACCCACAGGATGAGGCTGGCGAGGGTCAGCACCACCAGGGGGTAGAGGGTGAACGAGCGGACCCGGCGGTCGAGCGCCAGCAACCGCTCGTGCTCGGCGGCGAGGTCGTCGAGCAGCTCGGGCAGACGGCCGCTGCGCTCGCCGGCCTCGACCAGGGCGCGCAGGCTGTCCGGCGCCCAGCTCGGCGGCAGCGTGGCGAGCGCCGCGGACAGGGGCTCGCCGGCCTCGACCCGGGCCCGCACCCCCTCGAGGCGGTCGCGGACCGCGACCGAGAAACCGTCGGCGACGTACGACAGGGCCTGGGGCAGGGGCACCCCGGAGCGGAGCATGCTCGACAGCTCGCGCAGCACCACCAGCGGGTCGTAGCGCAGGCTGCGGCCGCCGGGCGCCCACGGCAGCAGGCGGCGCAGGGCGGCGAGGAAGGTCGGGAACGGGTTGCTCATCACGCGCCTCCTCAGCCGATCTGCGAGATCAGGGAGAAGATCGGCAGGTACATCGCCACCACGGTGACCGCGACCGGGGCCAGGAACACGGCGGCGACCACGGCCACCACCAGCTTGAGCGCGCCCAGCGCCCGCACCTCGAGCGCCGCGAGCTCGGCGGCCGAGCGGCGCGCGACCTCCTCCAGCTCGGGCTCCAGCGCCGAGCGGAAGTAGGCCGACCACAGCCGCCAGGCGGCCGCGGGCGGCAGCGCCCGCGCCTCGCGCAGCGCCTCGCCCAGCCCCTCCCCGGCTCGGACCCGGTCGGCGACCCGGAGCAGGCGGCGGCGCAGCGGTCCGACCTCCACCGCCCGGGCGGCGAGGCGGACGCCCTCGGCCAGCGGCACCCCCTGGCCGAGCACCAGGCGGAGCGTGTCGGCGAAGGTCCGGGCGGCGCTGTGACGCAGGTACTGCCGGACCAGCGGCAGCAGGAGCGCGACCCGGCTGTCGGTGAGGCGCAGGCCGAACCGCAGCATGAGGGCGGCCACGGCGAGCACCAGCAGCACGTAGGCGACGCCGAGGCCGGGCCGGCTCCACACCGCCCAGCCCGGGCGGTGGCAGGCGAGCACGAAGCGAGTCAGGAGCGGCAGCTGGGCGCCCAGCCCCTCGAACAGGGAGGCGAACTGGTGCGCCACCACCGGCATCAGCAGGCCGTGCAGCACCACCGCGTAGACCAGGGCGCCGGTGATCATGAGGGTGAAGGGGTAGGTGACGGCGCGGTAGAAGAGGTGGCGGAAGGAGGCCCGCTGGCCGAGCCAGGCGGCGACCCGGCGCAGGCCGTCGGCCGGCAGCCCCACCCGCTCGAGGGCGGCGACCATGTCCGCGGCCGGCGCGTCGACGCCGCGCGCGAGAGCCGCCCGCAGCTCTC
>CAYTJW010000747.1:0-3295 GCA_964438135.1 uncultured Thermoanaerobaculia bacterium | reverse complement strand
CCATGACGTGGCGGCTGCTGCATCCGAGGGGGTGAGCGCCCAGCCCCCGAACGCGACCCCGACGACGCCGCCCCAGACGCCGTCGCTGCCCCGGCACTGCCGCGACAACCCCCTCCTCAGGGAGGTCGCCCACGGCGTCCCCTCCCCCCTCTGCCGTGCGACGACCTCCCACCACGACGACCCCGAGACCACCGTCCCTCAGTCCCCAACGCCTCGCCACCAGCCCGCAGCCTCCCCACGACCCCATGCCAGCTGCCGTGGCTCACCCACAGCGCGACGACCTCAACGCCGCCGTCGCTGGCGCGCCCGCCCCCGGGCGCGTAGGATGGCCGAGGAGACCCGCTCGCAACGAGCGGGTCGGGAGGACTCTCATGCGCACTCACCGCACCGCCCTGCCGCAGGCCGTCCTGGTCGCTGCGGCACTCGCTCTCGCCCTCGCCGCGCCGGGCCCGGCCCGGGGCGACGACCGCCTGCCCCCGAGCCTGCGCGAGCCGGTCGCCTCGCTCGCCGCGGTCGAGCTGGCCGGCTTCGGCGGCGTCGACCTCGACCGGGTCGCGGCCGAGGACGCCAAGCGCGCCGAGGAGGGGCTCGCGCCCCGCTTCGCCGTGCCGCTCGCGGCCAGCCTCGGGCCGGACCGGGACGGCACCTGGGAGACCCTGCGCGACGGCTCCCGCCTGTGGCGGCTGCGCGTCTCCTCGGCCGGGGCGCTGTCGCTCAACCTCGGCTTCACCCGTTTCCACCTGGCGCCCACCGCGGCGCTCTGGCTGTACTCGCCCGACTACGCGCAGCGCCTCGGCCCCTTCA
Source organism: uncultured Thermoanaerobaculia bacterium (assembly GCA_964438135.1). GTDB lineage: Bacteria > Acidobacteriota > Thermoanaerobaculia > Thermoanaerobaculales > Sulfomarinibacteraceae > CAYTJW01. The sequence continues at coordinate 2,491 of CAYTJW010000747.1, read as the reverse complement.
CCGACCGCGACAACGACGCCCACCGCCAGCTGTGGACGCCGGTGGTGCTGGGCGACGAGGTGGTGGTCGAGCTGCTCGTCGAGCCGCGCTTCCTGCCCTACCTCGAGCTCGAGGTCGGCTCCGTCAACCACGGCTACACCGGCTTCGGCTACCCGGACCCCGACAGGTCGGGCTCCTGCAACCTGGACGTGGTCTGCGCGGCCGCCGACGGCTGGCCGCAGGTCGACGCCTGGCGCGACCAGATCCGGTCAGTGGCGGTGATCTCGACCGGCGGCTCGACCTTCTGCACCGGCTTCCTGGTCAACAACGTCGCCCAGGACCTCAAGGGCTACTTCCAGACCGCCAACCACTGCGGCATCAACTCCGGCAACGCCGCCTCGCTGGTGACCTACTGGAACTACGAGAACAGCTGGTGCCGCCAGCCCAACTCGACCCCCAGCGGCCAGCCGGGCGACGGCAGCCTGAGCCAGTACAACAGCGGCTCGTACTTCCGCGCCGCCTCGTCGGCCTCGGACTTCACCCTGGTCGAGCTCGACGACCCGCCGCTCGCGGCCGCCGACACCTACTGGGCGGGCTGGAACAACGCCCCCGGCGACTTCGCCTCGGCGGTCGGCATCCACCACCCCAACACCGACGAGAAGCGGATCAGCTTCGAGAACCAGGCCACCACCACCACCAGCTACCTCGGCACCTCGGTCCCCGGCGACGGCTCCCACGTCCGCATCACCGACTGGGACGTCGGCACCACCGAGGGCGGCTCCTCGGGCTCGCCCCTGTTCGACCCCAACCAGCGGGTCGTCGGCCAGCTCCACGGCGGCTACGCCGCCTGCGGCAACGACGACTCCGACTGGTACGGCCGGGTGTCCGTGTCCTGGAACGGCGGCGGCACGGCCGCGACCCAGCTCAAGGCCTGGCTCGACCCGGGCGCGACCGGCGCCACCACCCTCGACGGCCGCAACTCCTGCACCCCGCCCACCTTCGACTTCACGATCAGCCCCAACCCGGCCAGCGCCGGCCAGGCGGTGACCTTCGACGCCGTCGACGTCACCGGTACCGGCCCCTTCGCCTTCGCCTGGGACTTCGACGGCGACGCGGTCGTCGACTGCACCACCGACCCCTGCCTCCACACCTACACCGCCTACTACAACGGCAACGTCACCCTGACCGTCACCGACCAGGGCGAGAGCTGCGACGCCAGCCTCACCCACGCCATGGTCGTCAACGCGCCGTCGGTCGCCTACCTGTCGACCGGCTCCCCGACCGAGCTGTGCGGCGACGCCGACGCGGTGGTGGAGCCGGGCGAGGAGTGGTCGGTGCCGGTGACGGTCACCAACGCCGGCAACCTCAGCGCCTCCTCCACCCAGGCCACGGTCAGCGTGGCCGGCGCCCCGGCCACGGTCACCCTGACCGACGCCGTCCTCGACTTCGGCACGGTCTCGGCCGGCGGCCAGCAGACCGCCACCTTCGCCTTCCTCGTCGGCCCCGCCTTCGCGCCCTGCGGCGCCCCGATCCAGTTCGACCTCGGCCCCGTCACCTGGGCGGGCGGGTCGCACCCGGGCCAGGGCGCCGTCTTCACCGCCGCGACCGGCGGCGGCACCGGCACCCAGGACGCCCTCGCCGACGGCTTCGAGGACGTCGCCACCTGGGGCGGCCTCAACTACCCCGGCACCGACAAGTGGAGCGTCACCACCGGGCCCGGCCCGCACACCGCCGGCGAGTGGGGGCGGGTCAACCAGGACCGCGCCCGGCCCGCCGGCAGCACCGGCTACTTCGCCCTGACCGACTCGGACGCGGCCGGCTCGGGCAGCACCACCTCGACCATCCTGACCTCGCCGGTGGTCGACCTGTCGGCGGTGCTGACCGGCACCGTGACCCTCGAGTACGACCTGAACTACAACGACTACACGGACGAGGAGTCCCTCGACGTCCAGGCCTGGGACGGCGCCGCCTGGCAGACCGTGGCCCACTTCGCCGGCGCCGACGTCGACGCCCCCCAGAGCCACGACGTGTCCTCGCACGCCCTCGGCACCGCCGACTTCCGGCTGCGGTTCTCCTACCAGAACGCGTCGTACTCGTACTGGGCGGCGGTGGACGACGTGCGGGTCGTGGTGCCGGTCACGCCGGTGTGCGACAACACCGTCGACTGCGGCGGCGAGACGCCGATGTTCGCCGACGGCTTCGAGAGCGGCACCACCTCGGCCTGGGGAGCGGTGCAGCCGTAGGGCGGCGCGGGGCCGCGAGCCTCGGGGCGGGAGCGGCAGGTCCGTCTGGACCGACCGGCGGCATGCCGGTAGAATGGCCTCTGGCTGAAAGAGCCGGGGCGCGAGCTGGGGGCGGGCGGTCACGCCGCTCCGACCCGGAGCCCCGGCACCACGACAACGCAACCGGCAGGAGGTGCCCATGAGAGTCCCCACGTTCCCCGTCACCCCGCGGCTCGCGATCGGGCTGCTGGCGGTCGCCCTCGCCCTGGCGGCGGCGCCCCCCGTGTGGT
>CAYTJW010000746.1:0-3296 GCA_964438135.1 uncultured Thermoanaerobaculia bacterium | reverse complement strand
GCCGCTGGTCGTGCCGCTGACGCTGCTGAAGGGCGCGTCGTCGACCACCGCCTCGACCGCGAGCGGGTCGCCCGGGGCGACGGTTCCGCCGGCCGGCAGCGCGACCGAGGTGACCCGCGGCCCGGGCGCGGTCTGGTACGGCGTGCGGGCGACCTTGGCGGCGTAGAGCAGGGCCGGCAGGTTGCCGGGCAGCACCGCGCTGGCGTAGCTCGAGCACGGCTCGAAGAAGGTGCTGCCGAGCTCGAAGGTGTAGGCGGCGACGCCGAGGTCGCCGTACGCGAAGTCGACCGTCGTGCCGTCGGTCGGGTACAGGGTGTACGACGGGTCGGGGTCGTAACCGTTGAAGAAGGCGAGGCGCCGACCGAGCGCCTGCAGGGCGGCACCGTTCGGCGCGGCGGAGGTGGTGAAGCCCCACGGCCACAGCACCAGGCCGCCGTGGCTGTGCAGGTCGAGGTAGACGCCGGTGGCGTCGTCCGGCGCCGCGTCGCCCTGGCTCGGCCCCCGCTGGTCGGGGAAGATCGAGCGGACGTGGTCGACGACGGCCTGGGTCTCGGGCTCCGAGGCGGCCGTGGGACCGCGGTAGGTCTCGTCGCACTGGCTGCCGCTCGAGCCGCCGCAGCAGCCCCACTGGAAGGGGAAGTTGCGGTTGAGGTCGGCGCCGCGGGAGCCCGGGTCCGAGGTGCAGTAGGCGGCGTCCGTGTTCTTGCGCCAGTAGTCGCCGGCCTCGGCGTGCTTGCGGCCGTCCGGGTTGGTGTGGAGCAGGATGTGGACCTCGTGCTCGTCCAGCAGCCAGGTCACGTCCGGGTCGAGGCCGTAGCCGTCCAGCAGTTGCTCGGCGAAGCGCAGCGCCAGCCCGGCGGTTGAGTACTCGCGGGCGTGGATCGCCGCGTGGACGAAGAGGCGCGGCTTGCCGTGCGGCGGCGCGCTGCCGGTGGGCGTGCCGGCGACGGCGCTGTTGGTCAGCTCGAGGACCAGCAGGTCGTAGCCGTCGAGGCCTCCGGCGGTGGCCTTCTCCCACGAGTCGCCGACGTCGACCACGGTCGCCAGGCCGGGGTGGGCGGCGGCCATCGCCAGCGCCTCGGCCAGGGTCTCCTCGACCGTGGGGTAGCACTCGTAGCCGGGGATGCCGCCGCGCTGGCCCGGCAACGCCCGCCGCGGGGCGCAGGCGGCCCCGGTCAGCTTCTCGTCGATCTCGAGCTCGAAGCCCTCGTCGGCGAGGCGCGCGAAGCCGACCGGGTCCACGCCCACCACGACGAAGCTCTGCTCCGGCCGCACCTCCCACGGCTCCAGCCAGCTGGCCAGGCGGTCGACCATGGCCCGGTCCGAGAAGTAGGCCCGCACCACGGTCAGCGAGCAGTCCGGCGGCAGGTCCGCCGCCGCCACGGGCCGGGCTGCGACCAGGGCAACCAGGGCGACCAGGACGTGCAGGGCGACCTTGGGGTGGCGGGGCATCGAACCTCCCGGCGGCCCGAGCTGGCGCGCTCGAGCGGCGAGCAGGATACCACCGCAGCGCGTGCCCTCAGGGCGTGACGTCCGACCAGGCGCCGGTGCCGCCCGCCTCGAAGCCGTCCCGGAAGATGGGGGAGCTCGCGTCGAGGACGTCGAAGAACGCGGCGCTGACCGGGCCCCAGCCGCCCGACGCGTCCCGGCCGCGGACGAACAGGGTGTGGCGGCCGGCAGCCAACGCGCCCGTCGCCACCTGGGCCGTGACCGTCTCGAAGGCGGCGTTGAAGGCCCCGTCCGCGGCCGCCATCGCCTCCCCCGCCGGGGCCGGCTCGCGCCACGGCGGCTGGTCGACGAAGACCTCGGCCGCGGCGATGCTCTGGGTCGGCTCGCCGCTGCCGCCGAAGGGGCGGTCGTCGACCACCGCCTCGACCTGGACCGGGACGCCCGCCTCGACCGTGGTGCCCGCCGCCGGCTGGGCGATGGAGGTCACGGTCGGGCCGGCCGGGGTCAGGTAGGGGGTGCGCACCACCTTGGCCAGGTAGCGGAGCGCGTCCAGGTTGTCGGGCAGGGTCGACGACTCGAAGGTGCTGCAGGGCTCGAAGAAGTCCACCGTGCCGAGCTCGAAGCACAGACCCGGGACCCCCAGCTCGCCGTAGGCGAAGTCGTCGGTCGTGCCGTCGGTGACGTACAGGTCGGTCGACTGCTGCGGCGTGTAGCCGTTGAAGTGGGCCAGACGGCGGCCGAGGGTCTGCATCGCCGCGGCGTTGGGCGCGTCCGTGCTGGTCCACCCCCACGGCCACAGCACCAGCCCCTGGTAGCTGTGCAGGTCGAGGTAGACGCCGGTCGCGTCGCTCGGCGCGGCGTCGCCGTCGGCCGGGCCGCGCTGGTCCGGGAAGATGGCCCGAGCGTACGCCTCGACCGCCTGCGTCTCCGGCTCCGAGCTCGAGGACGGGCCACGGTAGTCCTCGGCGCAGTCCCAGGTGCTCGAGCCGCCGCAGCAGCCCCACTTGAAGGAGAAGTTGCGGTTGAGGTCCGCGCCCGGGACCCAGCTCGGGCAGTAGCCGTCGTTCGTGTTCTTGCGCCAGCTGTCGCCGCCCTCGGCGTGCTTGCGGCCGTCCGGGTTGGCGTGGAGGAGGATGTGGACCTCGTGCTCGTCGAGCAGCCAGGTGGAGTCGGCGTCGGTGCCGTGGCCCGCCACCAGGCCTTCGGCGAAGCGCAGCGCCAGCTCGGCGGTGGTGTACTCGCGGGCGTGGATGGCGGCGGTGAGGAGCAGCCGCGGCTTGCCGTGGGGCGGCTCGCCGCCGGTCGGCGTGCCCGGCACCGCGGCGTTGGTCAGCTTCAGCACCAGCAGGTCGTAGCCGGCCGGGCCGCCCGGGTCGGTCTTGTCCCACGAGTCGCCGACGTCGACCAGCGAGGCCAGGTCGGGGTGGGCGGCGACCAGCGCCTGCGCCGCCTGGTAGGTCTCCTCGACGGTGCGGTAGCAGGGGTAGCCGGGGATGCCCGCGCGCTGCCCGGGCAGCCGCTCCGGGGCCGTGCAGTACTTGCGGGTCAGCTCCTCGTCGACCTCGACCACGAAGCCCGCGTCGAGCAGGCGGCCGAAGCCGGCGCCGTCCACCCCCAGCACGACGTAGCCGCGGTCGTGGTACACCGCCCACGGCTCGGTCCAGGCCAGCAGCCCCTGCACCAGGGCCCGGTCCGCGTAGTGTGCCCGGACCACGGTCAGCGGGCAGTCGGCAGGGTGGTCGGCGGCGGCCGCCGGCAGGTCGACGGCGCCGGCCAGCGCGAGCGCCGCGACGAGCGGGACGAGACGGGCAGGGGTCATGGCTGCGCTCCCCCCCGCCCGGGGCACG
>CAYTJW010000745.1:0-3305 GCA_964438135.1 uncultured Thermoanaerobaculia bacterium | reverse complement strand
CACGCACTAGCGCTCGAGAGAGGGGGGTGCCATGTCGCGTTGGGTCTGGTTCCGCAACGGCGTGCTGTGGACGGTGTGCGGCTACCACCTGGCGGTCGGTCTGCTGCTCAGCGGCCCCCAGTCGTGGGTCGAGGCGACCGCGGCGCGGGCGTTCGGCGTCACCCGCCTGCCCGGGATGTCGTCGTTGCCGGTCGCCCGCATGCTCGGCGCCTACATGGTCGCCTTCGGCCTGATGATCGGCCTCGCGGCGCTCGACCCGGTCCGGCGGCGCGGGTTCCTCACCCTCGCCGCGGCCCTGGTCCTGGCCCGGTCGGTCGAGCGGCTGGCCACGGCCGCTCAGCTCGAGGAGCTGCTCGGCATCGAGGGGAGCCGCAACTGGGTCTCGATCGGCGTGCTGCTGGCGTTCGCCGCGGCCCTGACGGCGATCAGCTGGCAGCTACGACGGCAGGCGGGGCCGCCTACTTCGACTTCTTGACCTTGAGGATCCTGAAGGCCGGGGTGCCGAAGCTCTCGAGCTCGAGGTTGCCGCCCTCGAGGTTGACCTTGGCGGCGGCGATCAGCGTCCCCTCGCCCTTGTTGTCGGCGTCGAGCTTGAGCTCGACCAGGCCGATCGGGTAGTCCTCGGACCGCAGGCCGCCCCGCACCTCGAAGATCTGGATCGGGCGGTCGGTGAGGACGCGGATGATGCGGCCGTTCTCGGTCGGCAGGGAGCGGATCACCTGGACGTCGTAGCCGAGCCGGTCGCCGACCTTGATGTAGCCGGCCGCCGGCATCTTCCACAACCGCTGGACGACCGCGCCCTGGCCGCCCTGCTGCAGGGTGTTGAGCAGGTCCTGCGCCTCTTCCGGGGTGGTGTAGCGGTCGACCTTGAGGGTGAAGTAGGTGGCCTGGGCGCGGGGGACCGCCCCGCCGGCGTCGACCAGGCGGCCGGTGAAGGTCTCCGGGGCGGTCGGCGGTGGCGCCGCGGGCTGCTGTGCCCCCGCCACGACCGCGACCCCGAGAACGAGCGTGAGGGCTGCCGCGCAACGGAACCGTGGGCTCATGCTGTGCTCCTTCCCCCCGGCGTGCGTCGCCGGCCGGGGAGGCGCCAGTGTAGACCAGAACCGCCGGCGGGCAACCCGTCAGGCGCCGCCCGGGCCGGGGATGGCCGCGAGCTGCGGGTCGGGCGGCGCGCCGGGCGCGTCGACGGTGTAGGGCCGAGCGAAGCGGGCCTCCCGCTCGAGGCGGCGGACGAAGACCCGGTAGGTCAGGTTGCCGAAGAAGTTCACGACCCCGCGCAGGCTCGCGCTGCGGCTGCGGCGGAGCACGTGGCGGAGGCGGAAGGTCTCGCGGTAGGCCCACTTGAAGCCGGCGTAGAGCTCCTCCGGGGTCATCCGCGCCGGCCGGATGACGCAGTGCATGGTGTCGTAGTCGTTCCAGTTGAAGCTCAGGATGCGGCCCTCCGCGAGCAGTCGCGCGAACAGCGGCGTGCCCGGGTAGGGGGTGTAGAGCGAGTAGCGGGGGATGTCGACGCCGAGCTCGTCGACCAGCTCGACCGTGGCGCGGAACACGTCGCGGTCGTCGTGGTCGAGACCGAGCACGAAGCAGCCCTGGACCGAGATGCCGCGGTCGTGCAGGGCGCGCACGGCGCGGGCGTACTCGGCGGCGCGGTTGAAGCCCTTGTGGATCTGCTGCAGGTTGTCCTGGCAGGCCGACTCGAAGCCGATCAGCAGGTAGACGCAGCCGCTCGCGGCCATCAGGTCGAGCAGCTCGGGGTCGCGGGCGACGTCGAGGGTGGCCAGCCCGCCCCAGCGCTTGCCGAGCGGCTGCATGGCCCGGAACAGCTCGACCGAGTAGGCGCGGTCGTCGGTCAGGCTGACGTCGTTGAAGACGACGTGGCGGCCGCGGATGGTGGCGAGGTCGGCGAGCACGTCCTCGACCGGCCGGCGCAGGGAGGACGGCCACACCGCCGGCACGGTGCAGAAGTCGCAGACCCGGCGGCAGCCGCGGGTGGCCTGGACCGCGTCCGGCACCATGTAGCGGTGGCGGCGCTGGAGGTCGCGGCGCGCCGGCGGCACGCCCCGCAGGACCCCGTCCGAGATCGGCTCCTCGCGGTAGACCCGCGCCAGCCGGCCGGCCCGGAAGTCCTCCACCAGCCGCGGCCAGGCGTCCTCGCCGCGGCCGACGACGATGGCGTCGGCGTGGCGGGCGGCCTCGCCGGGCAGGACCGTGACGTGGACGCCGCCCAGCTCCACGGTCGAGCCGCGGCGGCGGAAGTGGGCGGCGAGCTCGTAGGCGCGCGGCGCGCAGCCGGTGATGACGCTGATCCCGACCAGGTCGGGGCGGGCGTCGAGCGGCACCCGCTCGACGCTCTCGTCGACCAGCTCGAGGCGGAGGTCGGGGTGGGGCGGGGTCAGCGCCGCCAGGGTGGTCAGGGTCAGCGGCGCCTCGCGCAGCGAGCGGACCCAGGAGCCCAGCCGCACGGTGTGCATGTGCGCGTCCGGCATGACCAGGAGGACCTTCACCGCTCCCCCAGCCGGCGGCCGCGCAGCCTGAGCGGCCAGCCGTCCTCCAGGGCCAGCGCTGCCGGCTTGACGTCGCCCAGTCGCTGGCCGTCGGCGGCCCGCGCCGCGAGGTAGGCGGCGTGCCCCCCCTCGCCGACCCGGAAGGCGCGCAGCGGGCCGAGCTGGCCGAGCCGCCGCGCGCCGGCGTAGTGGGGGTTGGCGGCGAGGGCGCGGTCGAGGGTGCCGGCTGCGGCGAGGAGCTCCTCGTCGCCGGCCGTGGCGGCCTCGGCCAGGAGTGCGTACGCCCCGTCCTCCCAGGCCACCAGCGCGAAGCGGGGCGCCACTCCGGCGGCGGCGAGGGCCTGGCCCAGGGCGGCGGCGACGAACGCCTCGTCCAGCTTCTCGCCGACCCGGTCCGAGACGCGGTCGTCGCGGCCGAGGAGCTCGAGCAGCGGGCAGGCGTGGAGGAAGCCGGCGACGCGGACCCGGTCGTGCAGGCGGTAGCGGTAGAGGCCGCCGCCGGTGGTGAGGACCACGGAGTAGCAGGCCCCGGCCTCGAGCTGGTGGGCGAGGCGGGGCTCGCCGCCGCCCTCGGGCTCCAGCTCGAAGAAGTGCGACCGCACCGCCAGGGCCGGGGCGGGGGTGCCCGCGAGGGGCAGGGTGACGATGCCCTCGGTGGCGATCAGGCCCTTGCCCTGGAGCTCGGCCTGCGGCAGCAGCGCGGCGAGCTCCGCGGCCGGCGCGGCGGCGTGGCCCGAGGCCCAGCAGCTGACCACGCTGAGGCCGGGCCACAGGCGGCGGTGGAGCTCGGGCGGGCAGGTC
>CAYTJW010000744.1:0-3309 GCA_964438135.1 uncultured Thermoanaerobaculia bacterium | reverse complement strand
CCCGGCGAGCTCGAGGAGCGGGTGCCGCTGTCCCACCTGCGCCGGGTCATCGCCGCGGCCATGAGCGAGTCGAAGCACACCGCGGCCCACGTCACCCACGTCGACGAGGCCGACGTCACCGAGCTGCTGGCGGCCCACCGGCGCATCCGGCCGGCGATCGAGGCGGGCGGGGTGCGCTTCACCCTGCTGCCGTTCTTCGTCAAGGCGCTGGTGGCGGCGCTCCGGCAGTTCCCGGCCTTCAACGCCTCGGTCGACGTCGAGCGGCAGGAGCTGGTGCTGAAGCGCTACTTCAACATCGGCCTCGCCGTCGACACCCCGGAGGGGCTCATCGTCCCGGTCCTCAAGGACGCGGACCGCAAGGACATGGTGACCATCGCCCGCGAGGTGGCCGACCTGGCCGAGCGGGCGCGGCAGCGCCGCCTCGCCCTCGACGAGCTCAGAGGGGGCACCTGCACCCTGACCAACATCGGCCCCCTCGGCGGCGTGTTCGCGACGCCGATCATCCGCCAGCCCGAGCTGGCGATCGTCGGCCTGCACACCATCAAGGAGCGGCCGGCGGTGGTCGACGGGCAGATCGCGATTCGCAGCCTGATGTACCTGTCGGTGTCGTTCGACCACCGCTACCTCGACGGCGCCGACGCCGCCCGCTTCATGGCCGAGATGGTGCGGCTGGTGTCCGAGCCGGCCCTGCTGCTGGCGAGGTCGTGATGGTCGTCGGCTCGGTCTCCCGCGGCTGTCAGGTGGCGGTGATCGGCGGCGGTCCCGGCGGCTACGTCGCTGCCCTGCGCCTCGCCCGGCTCGGCAAGGACGTCATCCTGGTGGAGCGGGAGGCGACCCTGGGCGGGGTGTGCCTGAACGAGGGCTGCATCCCGTCCAAGGCCCTGATCCACGTCGCCGACCTGGCCCACGAGGCGCGCGCGGCCGCCGCCATGGGGCTCGAGGTCGACGGCCTCCGGGTCGACCTGGCGCGGGCCGTGGGCTGGAAGGACGGCGTCGTCCGGCGGTTGACGGCGGGCCTCGCGACCCTGTGCGCGAAGAGCGGGGTGGAGGTGCTGCGCGGCGAGGCCTCCTTCGCGAGCGACCGGTCGCTGCAGGTCGCCTCCGAGGACGGCGTCCTCGGCGTCCAGCTGGAGCAGGCGGTGATCGCCACCGGCTCGCAGCCGTCGGCCCTGCCCGGCTTCGAGGTCGACGGCGAGACGGTGATCGGTTCCCGCGAGGCGCTGTCCCTGGGCCGCGTCCCCGAGCGGCTGGTGGTCCTCGGCGGCGGCTACGTCGGCCTCGAGCTGGGCTCGGTGTACGCCTGGCTGGGGTCGAGGGTGGTCGTGGTCGAGGTGCTGCCCGCGCTGCTGCCGGCCCTCGACGCCGAGGTCGGCGAGGCGCTCCGCCGCCGCCTCGGGCGGCTCGGCGTCGAGGTCCTGCTCGGCCACCGCGCGCTGCGCCGCGACGGCGCGGCGGTGGTGGTGGCCGGTCCGGACGGCGCCGAGCGCCGGCTCGAGGCGGACAAGGTCCTGGTGACGGTCGGCCGGGCGCCGCGGACCGCGGGCCTGGGCCTCGAGGCGATCGGCGTCGCGCGCGACGAGCGTGGTTTCGTCCGGGTCGACCGCCAGCTGCGCACCTCGGTGCCCGGGATCTGGGCGGTCGGCGACTCGGTCGGCGGCGCCATGCTGGCCCACAAGGCCTACCAGGAGGCCAAGGTCGCGGCCGAGGTGATCGCCGGCGCCCCCGAGGAGCTGGACGTCACGGCCATCCCGGCGGTGGTCTACACCGACCCCGAGGTGGCGTGGGTGGGTCTGTCGGAGCGGGCGGCGCGGGAGCGGGGCCACGAGGTCGTCACCGGCTCCTTCCCGCTCTCCGCCTCGGGGCGGGCCCTGACCCTCGGCGCCGCGGACGGCTTCGTCAAGGCGGTCGCCGAGGCCTCGAGCGGCCGCCTGCTGGGGGTCGTGGCGGTGGGCCGCGGGGTGTCCGAGCTGATGGGCGAGGCGACCCTGGCGCTGGAGATGGGCGCTTTCCTGGAGGACGTGGGCCGCACCGTCCACCCCCACCCGACCCTGTCGGAGGCCCTGCAGGAGGCGGTCGAGGCCGCCCTCGGCCGCGGCGTCCACACCCTGCCGGGGTAGGGAGGGCCGGCTGCCGCGCTCTGCTGCGATCGCCGGCAGCGCGCTCAGCCCTGGTCGTCGCGCGAGGGCAAGGTCGCCCTGGTCACGCGCCAGCCGCCGTCCGCCGAGCGGGTCCAGCTCACCTCGAGCTCGGCGACCAGGGTGGAGGCGCGCAGGCTGAGCTCGTGCGGCATCACGTCCGCGGAGCCTCCGGCGCCGTCGAACACCAGGCGGATGCCGTTCTCGTCGATGACGTTGGTGTCGGGGGCCAGGCTCTGGCCGTCGACGACCAGCCGGAACAGCGGTCGCAGCACCGCCAGCGAGCGGGGCAACGTGATCTCCACGTCGCGCTTCTGCAGGCCGAGCTCGCCGTGCAGCGCGGCCGTCGCCCGCGCGACCCAGGCCCCGGCCGCGCCGCCCTCGGCGACCATCTCGAGCAGGCTCTGCCCGGGTCGCCCCGGCGGCAGGGGGCTCTCCGGCGTCCGCCGCTCGAGCAGCCGGAAGCGGAGGCGGCGCGCCTCGTCGTCGTTCGGCGCCACCGCGATCAGGCGCTCGACGGTCTCGAGCGCGGCGGCCTCCCGACCGGCCCGCGCCAGGAGCAGGGCGCGGTTGAACAACGCCGCCGCGTGCCTGGGGTCGATGGCCAGCGCACGGTCGAAGCACTGCAGCGCCCGCTCCACCTGGCTCAACCCCGCCAGCCGCGCCCCCTCCGTCACCCAGTGGTCGGCGCCCGGGCCGGGCGCCGCGACCGGCCTGCCGGTCAGCATCGCCCCGCAGTACATGCAGGCGCTCCTGTCCGGGACGGTGCGGCCGCACTTCGGGCACGTGACCATGGGCGCCTCCCGGGAAGAGGATATCCCAGGCTGGCCGGCGTCAGACCAGGACCGCCCGCCGGGCGCCGCGGACCGAGTTGACGAGGCAGATGGCCTCGGCGCGGGCCAGGTCGGACACGGTCACCACCCCCTCGCGGACGCAGCCGCGCGCGAGCAGCCGGGCCCGGAGGAGGCCGGGCAGCAGGCCGCAGGCCACCGGCGGGGTGCGCCAGGCGCCGTCGAGGAGGACGACCACGTTGGCGGTGGTGGCCTCGGTGACCTCGCCGTCCGAGTTCGAGAGCAGCACCTCGTCGGCGTCGGGCCGCTCGCCGCGCGCCCGCTCGTAGACCTCGCGGCGGGTCGTCTTGTGGTAGAGCAGGCGGTCGCCGGGGTCGGCCAGC
>CAYTJW010000743.1:0-3311 GCA_964438135.1 uncultured Thermoanaerobaculia bacterium | reverse complement strand
CGTGCCCGTGCCGGGCGGGGCGGGCGGGGGCCACCGGGGACTGCGCCTCGCGAGTCGGCGCCGACCGCCGCCTGTCGTGACCCTCGGGCACCCGCAGCCGGGGGCCTCGAGTGCGGGCACTGGTGCGGGCGCGGGATGACACGCCCCGGCCGGTCAGGAGGGTCCCGCCGGGGTCCTCGGCGCGCGGGTTCCTCACCCGCGAGTCGGCTGGCGAGCAGGCGGCGGGCGCGAGGCCCGGGGGCCGTCGGCATGGGGGTCGGCCCGCGCCCCCACCTCGCGTCGGCGAGACCGACCCAGCCCCACGCCCGGGCGGGCTCACGGCGTGCCCCGCTAGAATGGGACGAGCGGCGTGACCGCCGCGCGAAGCGCTCATGGCACAGCGGCGTTCCTGGCTGTCGTGGCTGGTCGGCGTGGCGCTCGTCCTGGTCCTCCTGGACGGGTTCCTGGCCGTGGTGCGGTTGCGCTCGGGCGCGAGCCGGCTGCCCGAGCGGGGCGAGGCGGAGGAGCTCCTGCCGGGGCTCGAAGGCCGGGCCGAGGTTCTCCTCGACGGCTTCGGCGTGCCGCACGTGCGGGCGGGCAGCGAGGCGGACCTGTGGCTGGTGCTCGGCTACCTGCACGCGCGCGAGCGCTTCCTGCAGATGGAGGTCGCGCGGCGCACCGCCAGCGGCCGTCTGGCCGAGGTCCTCGGCCGGCAGGCCCTCGACTCCGACATCCGCTTGCGCACGCTCCGCCTCGCCTCGTCGGCGCGGCGCCAGGTCGGTCTCCTGCCGGCCGACGCCCGCCGCGCGGTCGAGGCCTACTCGGCCGGCGTCAACGCCGCCCTCGAGCGGTACGGGAGCGACATCGCCTCCGAGGTGTGGCTGGCGGGCGTGGAGCCCGAGCGGTGGCGCCCGGAGGACTCCCTGGCCGTGCTGGGCCTGTTCCACCTCCGCCTGAGCGGCGCGGCCGCGGCCGAGCTGGGGCGGGCCGCTCAGCTCACCAAGCTGGGGCGGCGGAGGGCGGTCGACCTGTGGGGCTGGGGGCCGGGGGAGGCGCGGGAGTGGGTCCCGGCCCTGCGCTACAACCAGGTGCCGGCCTTCAGGGATGGCACCCTCGCGGGCGGCGTCGTACCGGTCGGCGCCAGCAGCTGGGCGGTGGCGCCGGAGCGGAGCGCCACCGGCCGGCCGCTCCTGGCCGCGTCCCTGTCGTGGGCGCCGGAGAACCCGCCGCCGTGGTACCTGGTCGACCTGAAAGCCCCCACCGTGCGGTGCGCCGGCGCCACTCTGGTCGGTGTCCCGGGGGTGCTGGTCGGGCACACCGGGGAGGTGGCGTGGGCCCTGACCCCGGCGCTGGTCGACGACCAGGACCTGTACGTGCTGACGGTCGACGACGGTCTCTCGCGCGAGCTCGTCGACCGGAGCTGGCAGCCGCTGCGAACCGTGACCGAGCGCATCAGCGTCCGCGGCGAGGAAGGGCAGGAGCTGCTCAAGGTGCGGCTGTCCGAGCGGGGGCCGGTGGTGCAGGAGAGCGCCCGCGAGCTGGTGGCCCTGAGCTGGACCGGCTCGAGCGGCCCCAGCTCGCTGCCGGCGCTGCTGGCGATGGCCCACGCCCGCTCCGTTTCGGCCACGGTGCTGGCCTGGGAGGAGCCGGCTGGCCCGCCGATGCACCTGGTGGCGGCCGACATCTCGGGCCGGATCCTCCACCAGCTGGTGGGGCTGGTACCGGATCGGGGGCGAGGCGGCGGTCGGTTGCCCTCGCCGGGAGAGGACTCGGCGTGGGCCTGGCGCGGCGTGCTGCCACTCGCCTCGCTGCCGCGCCGGGTCGACCCGGAGGGCGGCGTGCTGGCGGTGGCCGGCCACGACGTGTTCGCCGAGGGCGACGCGCCGCTCGCCCAGCGTCTGCCCGGCGACTACGAGCCGCCGTGGCGAGTGCGTCGGGTGAGGGAGCGGGTCGAGGCCCGGGCCGACTGGGACGTGGACCGCACGCTCGCCCTGCTGGACGACCAGGAGTCGGGCCTGGCGAGGGCTCTGGTCGCGGCCCTCCGGCCGGAGCTCGAGCGGCACGGCGGCAGGACGGCCGCCGGTCTGCTCGCCTGGGACGGGCGGATGGCCGCCGGCGACACCGCGCCGGTTCTCTATGCGCGGGTCGTCGCCGCGCTGGCAGCCGACATCGGCAGCGACGACGCGGCTCGCGCCGGCATGCGGCGCAGCCCGTTCGGGTCGGAGGAGGTGCTGCGACTGCTCGCCGGGGGGATGGACGAGAGCTGGTGGGATGACCTGCGCACGGCCGCGGTCGAGGACCGACCGGCGGTCGTGGGCCGTGTCCTCGACCGGGTCGACGGCGCGGGCCTGCCGGCCCCCTGGGGGACGACCCACCAGGTCGTCCTCTCCCACCCGCTGGCCGGCATGCCGGTGCTGGGGCCGGTGCTCGACCACATCGGCTCGCGCGGGCCGTACGCCGTCGGCGGCGACGGCACCACCCTCGGCTGCTACCCCCACCGACCCGACCCGCCTTTCCGGGCGACCCTGGTGCCGTCGCTGCGACTCGTGTGCGAGGTCGGGCGGTGGGACCGCACCCGTGCGGTGGTGGCTCCGGGGCAGTCGGGGCGACTGTGGTCGCCGCGGTCGCGGGACCAGCTCGCCACGTGGTTGCGGGGCGGCGCCGTGCCGTTGGTCTCCTCCGTCGAGGCGGTCGAGCGGGATGCCCGGGCCCGCCTCCGGCTGCGACCCGAAGGCCGCTAGCGGGCCGGGGTCGGGCGGCCCTCGCCCGCCGACCGGAGCCACGGCTGTCGCGACTGATGGGTTGTTTCGCCTCGCGCCTGCGGCACGAGGCCCCGGCCCCGGGGGCGGAACCGTCCCTCGACGGGGCCGGTCGCACCCCGCTAAACTCCCGGCGTGCTGACGCTCGCCATCGTCACCTGCGGTCCGCAGCTGGAGGTCGCGCTGGTCGGGGAGCCCCTGGCCGCTGCGTCGGTGGTGCGGCTCGCCGGCACCGCCCCTCGCTCGTCGCTGCTGCTGGCGGCGGTGGACCTGCTGCTCGAGGACGCCGGGGTCGAGCAGGCGGCAATCCGGCGGGTGGTGGTGACGCGCGGCCCGGGCTCCTTCACCGGCATCCGCGGCGGGCTCGCCACGGCCGCCGGCCTCGAGCTGGCCACCGGCGCCGAGGTGCTCGCGTACGACTCGCTCCTGGCGCAGGCGGCGCGGGCCGGGGCCGACGGCGAGGTCTGGGCGGCCCAGCCGGCACGGCGCGGCGAGGTCTACGCCCAGCCGTTCCGGGTGGCGGTCGGGGAGCCGCCGCGACCCGCCGGCGGGGTGGAGGTGGTCCCCGTCGCC
>CAYTJW010000742.1:0-3313 GCA_964438135.1 uncultured Thermoanaerobaculia bacterium | reverse complement strand
GGCGCCGCGAGCCCCGAGGCCCCGCCACGGAAACGGAACAGCCGACCGGGAGGGCGGCTGTGGAGTTGAAGTGGCGGGGCCGAAGGGGCTCGAACCCGCGACCTCCGGCGTGACAGGCCGGCGTTCTAACCGACTGAACTACGACCCCGCGCCCGGCTCTCTCAGCGGGTGGGAGGTGGGGGATTTGAACCCACGACCCCCTGCGTGTAAGGCAGGTGCTCTCCCGCTGAGCTAACCTCCCCTCGGGCGGCGAACCGCCAGGGGACCGCATCCTAGCCTGTGCCGGCGGATCTTGTCAAGCGCGGGTCGGCTTTACAACCCCGGCTGGAATCGCCTATCGTGGCGGCATGGACGAGCAGGATCCGATCCGTCAACTCGGCCGGTGGATCGCCCACCGCGCGACCGGGACCGCCCGCCTGAGCTGGTCGGGTGGGGAGGTGAGCCTCGGAATCCGCGGCGGTCGGATCGTGACCCTGGTCGGGCTCGACCCCGAGGACACGGCAGGACGCCTCGGTTGCGCCACGACCAGGGGGCAGGACCTCCTCGCCGAGGCCCGCGCCATCGCGTCCCGGCACGGCGTCGCCGAGGCGCAGGTCGTGATCCAGGTCAAGGAGGCTCTGCAGACCTCCCTGCGGGCGTGGTACCTCGACCCCCGCCGACGCCTCGGGCTGGAGGACCAGCCCGTGGAGGCGCCGGCAGACGGGCCGACGATCTCCGTCACCCACGCCCTGGTCGAGATGCTCCTGAACGACGCCGACCAGCGCCTGGCGTCGACCATCCTGCCCGATCTCGACGTGGTGCTGGGACGCGCCACGACGTTCCTCGAGCTCTACTCGCCCCTGCGGTTGTCCGAGGACGCGGACCTCATCGTCGCCAAGGTCACCGGCCACCGCACCGCGGCCGAGATCGCCGCCCGGTCGCCGCACGGCACCGACGAGGTGAGGCGGTTGCTGGCCGCGCTGGTGGCGACCGGCATGCTGGAGACCGGCCCCCCGCCGGCCAGCGCCGAGGAGCTGGTGCTGCTGCCCGCAACCCTGGTCGAGGAGTCGAAGCCTTCGCACCGCCTCGGGGCCGGTTGGCTGCTCCTGGCCGGCGCGGTGCTGGTGACGTTGCTGGCGATCGCCGTGGTCGTGCTGCGGGCTCGCGCCGCCACCCCCACCCCGGTCACCACCGAGTGGGGCGTGGTCGTGGACATGGGTTGCGAGCCCGACGACCTCCAGCGCGTCCTGCGCAAGGCCAACCAGCAGTCCCAGATCCTGACCGCGGTGAAGGCCAGCGACAAGCCCGACGAGCCCTGCTGGCGCCTGGTGTGGGGTCACTTCCGCTCGCTCCAGGATGCGACCACGGCCGCCGCCAACGTGCCGTCGAACCTCCGTCGCCAGGGTTTCAACCCCCACCCCATCGAGATCGACGCCCGCGCCGGCCATTCCCCTCCCGCGACCGGACAGGAGTGACCCGTGGACCCAGGCGCGCAGGGCACGCTCGACACCGGCCGGCCCCTCCCGGAGCACATGTCGTCGCTGGCCCGCAATCGCGCCACGGGCGCGCTCGCCGCGAGGACTGGCGACGCCCGCCGCACCCTGATCTTCGTCCGCGGCGAGATGCGGGCCGCGACCTCGACCCGGGAGGACGAGAAGCTGGGTCTGTGGCTGGTCAACCGGGACCGCATCCGTGACGACGAGCGGGCGCTCGCCCTCCTCGCCCAGGGCGGCTCCGACCCGTTGCCGCTCGGCCTGCTGCTGGTCCGGCGCGGCACGCTCGACAACGCCACCCTGGAGTACGAGCTCGAGGAGCTGACCCTGGCCATCCTCCGCCGGGCGGCCGCCGCCGCCGACGGCGACTGCGAGTTCTGCGAGGGCGTTTGCCCCGACCAGCCGGACACGCTCCCCAACCTGACCACCACCGAGGCCATCCTGATCGCCGCCCGCGAGGTCACCGACGGCGAGGCGAAGCTCCGCGCCGTCGGCTCGCTCGACCAGGTGGCCTGGCCGGCGAGCGCCCTCGACACGCTGCTCGACGAGCTGCGGCTGACGCCGACCGAGGCGTTCGTGCTCAGCCGCCTGGACGGGACCCGGCGGCTGCACGAGCTGCTCGTGGTCTCGCCCATGCCCCGCGACCAGGTGATCTCGACCCTCTACGCCCTGCGGGTGGCTGGCATCGTCCAGCTCGGGACGACGCCGCTCCACCCGCTGGCGGCGCCGCCGATGCCGGCGATGTCGCGCCGGCGGCTGGAGGAGAGCCCGCCGGGGATCGACGAAAGCCGACTCTCGCCGGAGCAGCGGCGGGAGCGGACCGAGATCCGGGACCTGGCGCAACGTCTGGCCCGCCTCGACCACTACCGCGCCCTCGGCCTGCGCGGCGCCGCCTCGGCCGGGGTCGTCCGCCAGGCCTGGGAAGCGATGCGGCGGAAGTTCGCGCCCGAGCGCTCGGCCGAGCCCCACCTGCGGGACCTGCGCGCCCAGCTGTCCGCCATTCTCGAACGGGCCCAGGAGGCCTACGAGATCATCTCCAACCCGGCCGCCTGTCGCCGCTACGACGCGATCCTGGAGTCGATCGAGCGCGAGGAGCAGGGCCTCGCGACCGAGCGGGTCGAGCGCCGCGGGCCCGACCAACAGGCCCGCCGCGAGCTGGTGGAGGCGAACTTCCGCCGCGCCGAGGAGCTCGAGCGGGAGGGCGAGTTCTACCTCGCCATCCGCCTCCTCGAGCACGCCTGCGGTCTCGAGCCGCGACCGGACCAGCTGCTCAGGCTCGCCCGGCTGCTGCTGCGCAACCCGTTGTGGGCCAACCGCGCGCTGGAGGCGGTCCGGCAGGCCGTCCACCTCGACCCCAGCCTGGTCGAGGGGTGGGTCGAGCTGGCCGAGTTCTGGCGCCGGCGCAACAACCCCGAGCGGCAACGCAAGGCGCTCGAGCGAGCCCTCCGCCTCGCGCCCGACGAGCCCCGGGCCGCCGAGATGTACGAGCGGCTGCTCGGCCGGCGCGAGCTGCAGCGCTTCCTCCGCATGGTCGGGCGCGAGACCCACTGATGCCGATCGTGGTCGACGGCAACAACGCCCTCCACCACCTCCCGGCCGGACACCGCAGCCGTCACGAGCTGCGCCGGCTGCTGCTCGACCTGGTGCGGGGCGAGGGCATGCGGGTGACGGTGGTGTTCGACGGCGCACCGCCGGCCGGCGCCCCGGACGACGAGCGGCTCGGGCGGCTCCGCGTCCGCTACGCCTCGCCCCGCTCCGCCGACGACCTGATCGTCGCCTCGCTGCCGCGCGGCCCGTCCGCCCGCACCTGGACCGTGGTCACCGGCGACCGCGGTCTCGCG
>CAYTJW010000741.1:0-3315 GCA_964438135.1 uncultured Thermoanaerobaculia bacterium | reverse complement strand
CACCCGCAAGGCGCCGGACCGCCGCTCGGCCTTGAGGTCGAGGCGCGCCACCAGCCGCTCGCCGGCCAGCACCGGCAGGCAGTAGTAGCCGTAGACGCGCCGTGGAGCCGGCTTGAAGATCTCCAGCACTGCCTCGAAGCCGAACAGCCGCCGCACCCTCCCCCGGTCCCACAGCAGCGGGTCGAAGGGCGACAGCAGGACGCCGCGATCCGACCGCGGCCGCACCCGCTCGAGCCGGGCCGCGAGCTCGAGGTCGGCGGGGCGCACCCAGCCGGGGGTGCGGCCTCCCCCCTCGCCGACCAGGGCGCAGGGGACGACCTCGCCCCCCTCGGCCAGGCGCGACAGCGCGGCCGCGAGGTCGGCCGACCGGTTGCGCAGCCTGAAGGTCTGCGCCAGGGTGCCGGTGGTCGCCCAGCCGTGGCCTGAGAGGGCGCGCCGCAGCAGCTCCTCGACCGCCGCCGGCTCCGGCCACCCCCCGCGGCGCCAGCGCTCGGGGATGACCCGCTCGGCCAGGTCGTAGGAGCGCTGGAAGCCGCGCCGCTCGCGGATCGCCAGCTCGCCCGACGACCACAGGGCGGTCGCCACCTTCTTCGCCAGCTTGAGGTCCCACCAGCCGCGGCCGCCCCTCCCCTCGAGGTCGACCGAGCGCAGCGGGCCCTCGTCGGCGATGCGGCGGAGCAGGTCGGCCGCGACCCGCGGGTGCTGGCCGACCAGGTCGCCCCACCACGGGTGGCGGCGGTACTCCCGCCGCCGGAGCTCGAGCACCGGGTACAGCTCGATCGGCAGCCAGCTCACCTCGTGGCCCCAGTACTCGAACAGCGGCTCGCCGGGCCGCAGCAGCTCCTCGGCCAGGGCCGCGTCGAAGCCCGCGAGGCGCGACAGCAGGACGATGGCGTGGCTGCGGGCGCCGGCCACCGTCACCGTGTCGAGCTGGAGGTAGCCGAAGCGCTCGACGACCCGCACGGCCGCCTGGCGGGCTGCTGCCGACCGCCCCGCGGCCCGGCTCGGGAAGCCGGTCCACTCCGGCCGCAGCAGCCCGGCCCGGGCCAGGGCCAGCCGCCGCGCGGCGCCGACGGTGAGCGTCTCCACGCCCCATGATGGCACGGCGCCAGCACGGGCCGCGGCACGCCGCGCGCCAGGGTCTGCTACCATCTGCGGCCATGAAAGTCGCGCTCTGCCAGTTCGACCAGGTGTGGGAGGACGCGGCGGCCAACCGGGAGCGGGTGGCGGCCCTCGTCGACGGCTGCACGGCGCCGTTCGACTGGCTGGTGCTGCCGGAGATGACCCTGTCCGGCTTCACCATGGCGGTCGACCGCGCCACCACGCGCCCGGAGGACCACGACTTCTTCGCCGACCTGGCCCGCCGGCGGCGGGCCTGGGTGACCTACGGCGGGGTCGAGGACGGCCACAACCGGGCCTTCACCCGCGACCGGTCCGGGCGGCTGGTCAACGCCTACGCCAAGACCCACCTCTACTCCTTCGCCGGCGAGGACGCCGCCTACCGGCGCGGCGACGCGAGCGAGACCTTCGACCTCGAGGGGCTGGCGGTGACGCCCACCATCTGCTTCGACCTCCGCTTCCCGCGCCTCTACTGGGACGCGGCCGAGCGCACCGACGTGTTCGTGGTCATCGCCAGCTGGCCGGCGCGGCGCAGCGACCACTGGCTGACCCTGCTCAAGGCGCGGGCGGTGGAGAACCAGTGCTACGCGGTCGGGGTCAACCGCACCGGCACCGACCCGACCCTGGCCTACAGCGGCAACTCGGCGGCCTTCGACCCGCTCGGCAAGGTGGTGGTCGACGCCGGCTCGAGCGAGGGCGTGGCGGTCGCCACGGTCGACCTGGACCGCGAGCTGGTGGCGCGGACACGGCAGCGCTTCCCGTTCCTCGCCGACCGCGACCCGGGGAGGGTTGGGGGATGAAACGCGTGCTCGAACCGGCCGAGGCGGCCCGGCACATACCCGACGGCGCCTCGCTGATGGTCAGTGGCTTCATGTGCTGCGGCAACGCCCTCCGCCTGATCGACGCCCTGCTCGAGCAGGGGACCACGGGCCTGACCCTGATCACCAACGACGGCGGCTTCCCCGAGCGCGGCGTCGGCAAGCTGATCGTCGCCGGCCGGGTGGCGCGCCTGATCGCCTCCCACATCGGCACCAACCCGGCCGCCGGGACGATGATGAACGAGGGCTCGATGGCCGTCGAGCTGGTGCCGCAGGGCACGCTGGCGGAGCGGATCCGGGCCGCCGGGGCGGGCCTCGGCGGGGTGCTCACCCCGACCGGCCTCGGCACCGCGGTCGAGCGGGGCAAGCGCAAGGTGCGGGTCGGCGGGCGGGTGTTCCTGCTCGAGCCGCCGCTCGCCGCCGACTTCGCCTTCGTCAAGGCGACCTCGGCCGACCGCTACGGCAACGCCGTCGTCGCCAAGTCGGCCAAGAACTTCGCCGTGGTCATGGCGATGGCGTCCCAGCACTGCATCGTCGAGACCGACGAGCTGGTCGAGCCGGGCGAGCTCGACCCGGAGCGGGTCCACATCCCGGGGGTGTTCGTGGACGAGATCGCATGGGCAGGGCGGCCATGAGCGGCGGCGGACCCGACCGGAGGGCGCGCATCGCCCGGCGGGTGGCGCGGGAGCTGCCCGCCGGCTCCCTGGTCAACCTCGGCATCGGCCTGCCGACCCTGGTGGCCGAGCACCTGGCCGCCGACTCGGGCATCCTCCTCCACTCCGAGAACGGCTTCATCGGCCTCGGGCCGCAGCCGGCGGCAGGGGCCGAGGACTGGGACATCGTCAACGCCGGCGGCGCGCCGGTGACCATGGTCCCGGGCGGCTGCTACTTCGACTCGGCGATGTCGTTCGCCATCATCCGCGGCGGCCACCTCGACGTGACGGTGCTCGGCGGGCTCCAGGTGGACGAGCAGGGCAACCTCGCCAACTACATGATCCCGGGCAAGATGGTGCCGGGCATGGGGGGGGCGATGGACCTCACCGTCGGCGCCAAGCGGGTGATCGTGGCGATGGAGCACTGCACCCGCTCGGGCGAGCCCAAGATCCTGCGCCGCTGCAACCTGCCGCTGACGGCGCGGCGCGAGGTCGACCTGATCGTCACCGACCTGGCGGTCATCCGCGTCACCGGCACCGGCCTGGTGCTGGACGAGATCGCCGAGGACACCACGGTCAGCGACGTGGTGCGCCGGACCGAGGCCCGGTTGACCGTGCCGCCGCGCGTGCGCGAGTTCTGAGCCTCCCGCTCCCGGCCGCCCCGGTCGGCGGGCACGGCCCGCCGGCGGCCGCCGCCACGTGCGGTGGCGCGGCGTCGGCGGCTC
>CAYTJW010000740.1:0-3315 GCA_964438135.1 uncultured Thermoanaerobaculia bacterium | reverse complement strand
CACGCTCGGATTGACACTTTGGCCGAAGGATTTCTCCCGCCACAGCGCCGCCTCCTCGCGCAGCTGCGGGTAGGGCTCGAGCGGCGAGCCGGTCAGGGCCTCGGCCAGGCCCGGGCAGAAGGCGACCGGGGCCCCGTCGGCGCGCGCCGCGGTCGCGGTCGCCACCGCCGCCCGGGTCAGCGAGCGGACCTCCGCCAGGGCCGGCGACCCCCGCCAGATGTCGCCGAGGGAGCGCTGGCGCAGGTCGCCGACCGGGCGCCGCCACTGCACGCAGGGCAGCACCCCGCCGAAGGGGTCGACGGTGACCGTGGTCGAGCCGGCGTTGCACACCCTCGCCAGGGGGGGCGCACCGTGCCCCGGGGAGGTGTCCGGGCCCGCCTCGCAGCCGGCCGGCAGGCCCCGGGCGCGGCGGAGGAGGGTCTCGAGCAGGGTGCGGACCCCCTCCGGGGAGGGCCTGAGGGCGGTCGGCGCGGGGTCGCCGTCGTCCCGGGGCGAGACGCCGGTGGTGACGTCGAGCGGCAGCCCGAGGCCGTCGGCGAGGGCGAAGAGGGCGGCGAGCTCGTGCTCGTTCCAGCGCGTGAGGACGGTGCACAGGCGCACCCGGGCGCCGGCGCGGCGCAGCCCGCCGAGGTTGCGGAGGAGACGGTCGAAGCTGCCGGGGACCCGGGTCTGGCGGTCGTGGGTGGCGGCCGTGGCGCCGTGCAGGCTGACGTCGACCCGGAACGGGTCGACCTCGCCGACGAGGCGCGCCGCGGTGGGCGGGTCGAGGCGGTGGCCGTTGGTCTTGACCCGGACCGCGAAGCCGAGCGCCGCGGCCCGGCCGGCGATGGTGAAGAAGTCGGGGTGGAGGAGGGGCTCGCCGCCGCTGAGGGCGAGGTGGAGGACGCGCATCTCGGCGAGCTCGTCGAGCAGCGCCAGGTGGCGGTCGAGGGCCAGCGGCTGGCCGGCGCGGGCGCGGTCGTTGTAGCAGAAGGCGCAGTCGAGGTCGCAGGCGTAGGTGAGCTCGACGAGCGCGCTGAAGAGCGTGGCGCGGTCGGCGAGCCGGGCGACGAACGAGTCGAAGGGGGTCCCGGTCATGGGCCGGGCAGCACGACCAGGACCCGGGCGGCGACGAGCTCGCCCGCGAACACGAGCAGGTCGCGGAGGGCGTCGTCGCGGCTGACCTCGTACTCGCAGGCGACCCAGTCGGCGAGCTCGGCCACGGTCGCGCCCGCGTCGCCGACGCGGGCGAGGAGGCGGCCGCCGAGCTGGTCCAGGACCAGCACCTCCCCGGCCTCCATCTGCAGCGCCACGGCCTCGTCGTCGAGCAGGCGGTAGCGCAGCGACGGGTGCTGGCCCAGCCGTGCGGTCTCCTCGAGCGCGAACACTCCCCGGTCGTTGTCCATGGGCCGATTGTAGCGCCTACTCCCCGCCGGGGCGCGGCGCGGCCGGCGCCGCCTCGAGCGCCATGAGCCGGGCGCGCAGGCGGCCGACCTCGGCCGGGGTCAGCTCGAGGATGTTGTTGCCCTCGGCGGTGATGAGGGCGAAGCGGAGCATCACCTCGGCCCGGTCGTGCTCGCCCGCGGCCAGGTGGCGCTCGATGCCGTCGAGGAGGTCCTCGCGCAGGACCTGCTCGGCCCGGCTGTCGGGGGCGAGCATGGTGAAGCCCAGCACGGCGATGGCCAGCGAGTCGGCGAAGCGGACCTGGGCCTCCCGCCGCGCCGCCAGGTGGGAGGCGGCCTTCTCGAGCTCGGCTCGCTCCGCCGGGCTCTCGGCCGCGGCCCGCCGGGCCTCGAGCCGGCCGATCTCGGCGTCGAGCCGGCTGGCCTCGGCGCGGGCCTGGTCCATGCGGCCGTAGACGCGGGCGACCATGGCGTTCTCGACCGAGGCCTGGACCCCGAGCCAGGCCCCGGCCAGGACCAGCATGACCGCCGCCGTCGCCAGCGCCCCGCCGGCCACCGGGTGGCGGCGGAGCCAGGCGACGGCCCTTTCGGCGGCGCCCGGCCGGTAGGCCGACACCGGCAGGTGCTCGCGGTGGCGGCGGAGGTCGTCGGCCAGCTCGACGGCGCTCGGGTAGCGGCGGAAGGGGTCCTTCTCCAGCGCCTTCATGCACACCGCGGCGAGCGGACGGGGGACGCCCGGGTTGAGGCGGCGGGGGTCGTCGGGCTGGTGGTGCAGCACCCCCTCCATCGACCGGCCGGCCTCGGTCGAGGCGAAGGGGTTCGCGCCGGTCAGGATCTCGTACAGGACCACCCCGAGGGCGAACACGTCGGTGCCGCGGCTGGCCTCGTGGGCCGAGCCGCGGGCCTGCTCCGGCGCCATGTAGGCGGGGGTGCCGAGCACGGCGCCGAAGCGGGTGCGGCCGGCGGAGTCCTCGGCGGGGGTCGTGGGCAGGCGCTTGGCCAGGCCCCAGTCCATGACGTAGACCTCGCCGCGGTGGTCGACCATGACGTTGTCCGGCTTGAGGTCGCGGTGGATGACCCCTTCCCGGTGGGCGGCGGCGACGGTGCGGCAGACCCGCTCGAACAGGTCCACGAAGTGCTGCAGGGAGGAGCGGTCGGTGACCTCCGCGTCGCCGCGTGCCGCCAGCTGCCGGCGCAGGGTCTCCCCCTGCACCCGCTTCATGGCGTAGAACAGGGCCCCGTCCGGCAGCCGGCCGAGGTCGAACACCGGCACCACGCCGGGGTGGTCGAGACCGGCGACGATGCGCGCCTCGTCGACGAACCGCTCCGGCGCCGAGCCGAGGCCCTCCAGCTCCGGGCGCAGGCACTTGACCGCCACCGGCCGGTCCAGCTCCAGGTCGCGGGCGCTGCGGACCACCGCCATGCCGCCCTCGCCGAGCTGGCCCTCGAGCCGGTAGCGCTCGCTCGGCGCCGCCGCCGCCGGCGGCAGACCCGCGGCCGGGCCGGCGGAGCCCCCGACCGGGGGCAGGTCGACGGTGGCCGCCTCCGGCTCCGGGCGCGTCTCGAGCCCCCGCTTCGGTCCCCGGTCTCGCTCCCCGTCGCCTTCCGTCATCGTGCCTCTCCCCGCTCGGGGGGAGTGTATCGGCATCGCCGGGCTCGGGTCGAGGGCGCGGGCCGGGACGGGCGCCCCGGTCCCCGCTGCCGGCGGTCGAGGCCCGGGTCCCGGGTGCGCGAACGGGGCAAACGGTGGGACAATGGGACGACGCCACAGCCGAGGCTCGCCGCCCCGCGGGTTCCGCCCTGCCCTGTGCGGACGCGTCCGCCGGCGAGACGGTCGCTGCGGCAGAGGAGGGACCGTCATGGCTCGACCGAACCCGATCGTCGTCTTCGCCCTGGTCCTGGCCGCGGCAGTGACCGGCGCCGCCGAGGCGCC
>CAYTJW010000739.1:0-3322 GCA_964438135.1 uncultured Thermoanaerobaculia bacterium | reverse complement strand
GGGCGCCGCAGACCTCGACCTCCGTGGCGCCCCGGTCGCCCCCGCTCACCCGGACGGCGACCACCGCCGGCAGGTCGGCGGTCGCAGCCGGAC
Source organism: uncultured Thermoanaerobaculia bacterium (assembly GCA_964438135.1). Lineage (GTDB taxonomy): Bacteria > Acidobacteriota > Thermoanaerobaculia > Thermoanaerobaculales > Sulfomarinibacteraceae > CAYTJW01. Next base: position 3,229 of record CAYTJW010000739.1, on the reverse strand, counting down.
CGGCGGCGAGAGCGGCTCCGCCGACCACGACCAGGGCTCGGAGGAGGCGGGGCAGGCGGCGGGCGGTGCGGACGTCGGTCACGGGCGGGGCCAGCGCGTCCGAGTATAGCCTCGGCCCCGGCGCCCGGCCTCACCCGGCGGGGGCGCTGGCGGGCGGGCGCTATCATGGACCCATCCCCGCGGCTGCGACGGCGGCCCCGGGTGGCGATGGAGGTGGAGCGGGTGGGGTGGTGGCAGGTGGCGCGGGTGGCGGCGGTCGTGGTGGCGCTGGCGTACCCCGCGCCGACGGTGGCGGACGTCGAGGGGCGGCTGCAGGCGGCGAGCGCGGACCTGGAGGCGGGGCGGCTGGACGTGGCCCGCCAGGCCCTGGCCCAGGTCCTCTCCGAGCACCCGGACGACGCCGAGGTCGCCTACCAGGTCGCCGCCGCCTGGGCTCGGTCCGGCCGACACGAGGAGGCGCTGGCCGCGCTGGCCGCGGCCTTCGACCGCGGCTACTCGGGCCTCGTCTGGGTGGCGGACGGCGACCCGGACTTCGCCGCCATGCGCGAGGCGGCCGCCTTCCGCGAGCTGGTGCTGGGGCGCGCCCGGCTGCTCGTGGGCCAGCTCGTGGCCCAGGCGGTTTCGAGGCCGCGGGAGGCGGCCGAGCTGCTCGCCCGGGCGGCGATGCTCGAGGCGCTCGGCGGCGACCTCGAGCGGGCCATGCAGCTGCTCAAGCAGGCGCTCGAGCGCGGCTACCGCGGGTTCCGCGACCTGGAGGGGCCGCCCTTCGCCCGCCTCGCCGCTCACCCCCGCTTCCGGAGCGTGGTCAACGAGGCCTTCCTGGCGGCGTACGCCTGGACCGGCACCGACCAGCAGAAGGTGGCCGGGCTGATGACGGTCTACGCCGAGGTCCGCTTCAACTTCGTCTTCTTCGACCGGGTGCCGGAGCTGGACTGGGACGCGGCCGTGGCGGCGGCGGTGCCGCGGGTCCTGGCGGCCCGGTCGGTGGAGGAGTACTACCGCGTCCTCGGGGAGCTGGTCGCTCGCCTCGAGGACGGTCACACGGGCATCGGCCTGCCCCGCGCCGTGACCGCCCGCCTCGACCGGCCGCCTGTGGTGGTCGAGCCGGTGCAGGGGCGGCTGGTGGTGACGCAGGTGGCGGACACGCCCGCCGTGCGCGCGGCCGGCGTGCGGCCCGGCGACGCCGTGGTGCTGGTCGACGGCGAGCCGGCGGTGCGGTACATGGAGGAGCGGGTGCTGCGCTACCAGGGCTTCTCGACCCGGGCCGCGGCGCTGGCGTACGGCGCCGGGGACCTGCTGCTCGGCGAGCAGGGCAGCGTCGTGTCGCTCCAGCTCGAGCGCCCGGACGGCCAGGCCTACGAGGGCGCCCTGAGGCGGGACTCGCGCCTCGCCGACGGCACCCGCTTCGGCGACCGCGAGGCCGAGCCGGCCTTCGCCGCCCGCGAGGTGGCGCCGGGCGTGCACCACGTCGAGCTGCGCAGCTTCGCCGACGCCGCGGTGGCGGACGCGTTCGCCAGCTTCCTCGACGGCCTCGACCTCGAGCGCGAGCGGGGGCTGGTGCTCGACCTGCGCGCCAACTCGGGCGGCTCCTCGGCGGTGGGGTGGCAGGTGGTGTCGCGCCTCACCGACCGGCCGCTGGCGTCGTCGCGCTGGCGGACCGTGGACTACCGGCCGGCCTACCGGGCCTGGGGGCGCGAGCCGGAGTGGTACTACGGTCGCTCGCCGGCGGTGCAGCCGGCCGCCGGCCGGCGTTTCCTCGGCCCGCTGGCGGTGCTGACCTCGGCCCTCACCTACAGCGCGGCCGAGGACTTCTGCGTGCCCCTCAAGCACGCCCGGCGGGCGGTCCTGGTCGGCGAGGCGACCGGCGGCAGCACCGGTCAGCCGCTCAAGGTCTACCTGCCCGGCGGCGGCCTGCTGCGGGTGTGCGCCAAGCACGACGCCTTGCCCGACGGCACCGAGCTGGTCGGGGTCGGCATCCAGCCGGACGTCCGCGTCAGCCGCACGGTCGAGGACGTGGTGGGTGGGCGGGACCCGGTCCTCGAGCGGGCGCTGGCGGTGATCGACGAGGTGGCGGCCGCGCGCCAGGTCGGCGCGCCGGGGGGCGCGGGCGCCCCGGTCAGCGGAGACGGACGACGCTGATGTCCGGGCCGAGGCGGCCGGCCGCGAGCCCCTGGACGGCGAAGACGGTCTCGCCCCGGTTTGCGAGCTCGCGCCGGTAGGCCTGGTAGCCGGCCACGGCCCGCGGGAAGAAGCGCAGGTTCTCGGCCACCGGCGAGAACGCGCCCTCGAAGTAGGAGCTGAGCACCACGTAGCGCACGCCGTCCCGCTCGAGCTCGTCGACCAGCTCGGCGGAGAAGATCAGCTCGCGCTCGGCGCTCGGGCCCAGGTGGGGCGGCAGGCGGTACTGGCGGGCGCCGACGCCCCTCAGGCGTCGGGCGGTGAGGGGCAGGGCGGCGAGGTCGTCGACGTAGAAGGGCGACAGCAGCACCCGTGCGCCGGGCTCGACGTGGGCGGCGGCCCAGGCCCGGGCGAGGTCGTTGCTGGAGGGTCGGGCCGCCATCGCGACCTGGCGGGCGCTGTGCCAGAGAGGTACGGCGACCAGCGCCGCGGCCAGCGCCGGCGCCGCCGCCGCGGCCAGCAGGCGGTGGCGGGAGAGGCGGAGGCGAGCGCCCAGCCGCTCCGCCGCCAGGGCCGCCAGCACGGCCAGCGCCGGCAGCACCGGCAGCAGGAAGCGGTAGGCCTTGAGCCGCCCGGGACCCGAGATCAGGACCAGGTAGAGCAGGACGAAGACCGCCAGCAGCAGGGCCTCTCGGCCAGCCCGCCCGGAGAGGCCGAGGGCGAGACCGGCCACCGCCGCCAGCACGACCACCGGGCCGGCGTTGGCGAGCAGCGACGTGCCCAGCCACGGCTGCTCCCAGGTCGGGGTGGCCGACAGCAGGTAGTCGAGGTAGCCGAGCTGGCAGTGCCCGACCTGGCCGCCGCGCTGGACCGCCAGCTCGAGCAGGAAGCGGGACAGGTAGCGCCCGCCGTTCCACAGGACATCCGGGGTGGTGGCGACGAACGCGGCCGCGGCCGCGGCCAGGCCCACCCCGGCCCGGGCCGCGACGAAGCGGACCCGGCGCGCGGTCGGCACCGCCAGGAGCGGGCCGACCACCACCAGCGGCAGCAGGTAGAGGCCGGTCAGCTTGGCGCCGCACGCCGCCCCGACCAGGGCCCCGACCGCGACCGC
>CAYTJW010000738.1:0-3322 GCA_964438135.1 uncultured Thermoanaerobaculia bacterium | reverse complement strand
GTCGGGAGCCTCGGCCTCCAGAGCCCGCAGCGCGGCCGGCCCGTCGGCGGCGGCCTCGACCGTGACGAGCGGGTCGCCGGCCCGCACGCTGGCGCCGGCCGCGACGTGGACCGCGGTCACCACGCCGGCGGCCGCGGCCGGGATCTCCACCGCCGCCTTCTCGGTCTCGACGTCGACCAGCGGCTGCTCCCGCTCGACCCGGTCGCCGACCGCCACCCGCACCGCCACCACCTGCACCGCGTCGACGTTCTCGCCCAGCTCCGGCACGCGCAAGGTCTCGAGCATCGTCCGTCCCTCCTCAACGGGTCACGGGGTCGGCGACATCGGGGTCGAGGCCGAGGTCGCGGATCGCCCGCGCGGCCACCTCGGGCTCGAGCTCGCCGTCCCGCGCCAGGGCGCTCAGCGCGGCGGCGGCGACGTGCTCCGCGTCGACCTCGAAGAAGCGGCGCAACGACGCGCGGTCCTCGGAGCGACCGAAGCCGTCGGTGCCGAGCAGCACCGGTGGGCGGGGGAAGAAGCGGCAGATCGCGGCGCCGAGCGCCCTGACGTAGTCGGTGGCGACGACGAAGGCGCCGGTGGCGCCGGCCAGGCTCTGCTCGAGGTGCGACCGGCGCGGCGGCGAGCCGGGGTGGAGCCGGTTCCAGCGCTCCGAGGCGCTGCCGTCGCGGTACAACCGCTTGACGCTGGTCAGGCTCCAGACGTCGGCCGCGACGCCGTACCGGACCAGCAGCTCCTGGGCGCGCAGCGCCTCGTTGAGAATCGCGCCGCTGCCGAGGAGCTGGGCGCGCCGCGGCAGCGACGGGTCGGGCGCCGGCCGGAACCGGTACAGCCCGCGCAGGATGCCCTCCTCGCTGCCGGGCGGCATGGGCGGCATGGGGTAGGCCTCGTTGGTCACCGTCAGGTAGTAGAAGACGTCCTCCTGGTCGGTGAACATGCGGCGGATGCCGTCGCGCAGGATGACCGCCAGCTCGAAGGCGAAGGCCGGGTCGTAGGCCTCCAGGTTGGGCACCGGCAGGGCGAGGAGGTGGCTCTGCCCGTCCTGGTGCTGCAGCCCCTCGCCGGCGAGGGTGGTGCGGCCGGCGGTGCCGCCGACGAGGAAGCCGCGGGTGCGCATGTCGGCCGCGGCCCAGACCAGGTCGCCGACCCGCTGCAGGCCGAACATCGAGTAGAAGATGAAGAACGGGATGGTGTTGATGCCGTGGGTGGCGTGGGCGGTGCCGGCGGCGATGAACGAGGCCAGCGAGCCGGCCTCGGTGATGCCCTCCTCGAGGATCTGGCCGTCCCTGGCCTCGCGGTAGTAGAGCAGGGTGTCGCGGTCGACCGGCTCGTAGAGCTGGCCGGTGTGGGAGTAGATGCCGACCTGCCGGAACAGGGCCTCCATGCCGAAGGTGCGGCCCTCGTCGGGGACGATCGGCACCACCAGCTTGCCCAGCACCGGGTCCTTGAGCAGCCGGGTGAGGATGCGGACCAAGGCCATGGTGGTGGAGATCTCGCGACCCTCCGAGCCCTCGAGCAGCTCCGCGAAGGCCCCGGCCGGGGGCGGCGGCAGCGGCGGGCAGCGCACCCCCCGCTCGGGCACGGAGCCGCCCAGGGCGGCCCGCCGCTCGCGCAGGTAGACCATCTCCGGGCTGTCCTCGGGCGGCCGGTAGAACGGCGCCTCGGCCACCTCGTCGTCGCCCACGGGAATGCCGAAGCGGGTGCGGAACTCGCGCAGCTCCTCCTCGTTGAGCTTCTTCTGCTGGTGGGTGACGTTGCGGCCCTCGCCCGCCTCGCCCAGGCCGTAGCCCTTGATGGTGCGGGCCAGGATCACGGTCGGCGAGCCGCGGTGGGCGACCGCGGCCGAGTAGGCGGCGTGGACCTTCTGCGGGTCGTGGCCGCCCAGGCGCAGGCGGCGCAGCTGCTCGTCGGAGAGGTGGGCGACGCGCTCCGCGAGGGCCGGGTACTTGCCGAAGAAGTGCTCGCGGATGGAGGCGCCGCTCGACACCGCGTAGCGCTGGCTCTCGCCGTCGACCACCTCGCCCATGCGCCGCACCAGCAGGCCGTCGGAGTCGGCCGCGAGGAGGGGGTCCCAGTCCGAGCCCCAGATGACCTTGATCACGTTCCAGCCGGCGCCGCGGAAGGCGGCCTCGAGCTCCTGGATGATCTTGCCGTTGCCGCGCACCGGCCCGTCGAGGCGCTGCAGGTTGCAGTTGACGACGAAGATCAGGTTGTCGAGCTTCTCGCGCGAGGCCAGGGTGATGGCGCCGAGCGACTCCGGCTCGTCCATCTCGCCGTCGCCGAGGAAGGCCCACACCTTGTGGTCGGAGGGCGGGTGGAGGCCGCGGTCCTCGAGGTAGCGGTTGAAGCGGGCCTGGTAAATGGCCATGAGCGGGGACAGGCCCATGGAGACGGTGGGGAACTCCCAGAACGACGGCATCAGCCAGGGGTGGGGGTAGGACGACAGGCCGCCGCCCGGCTCGAGCTCGCGGCGGAAGTTGCGCAGCTCGCCCTCGGACAGCCGCCCCTCGAGGTAGGCGCGGGCGTAGATGCCGGGCGCGGAGTGGCCCTGGAAGTAGACCTGGTCGCCGTCCGAGTGCTCGCTCTTGCCGTGCAGGAAGTGGTTGAAGGCGACCTCGTAGAGGGTGGCGGCCGAGGCGTAGGTGGAGATGTGGCCGCCGATGCCGGGCGAGGAGCGGTTGGCGCGCACCACCATGGCCATGGCGTTCCAGCGGATGATGCTCTTGATCCGCCGCTCCAGCTCGCGGCTGCCGGGGTAGGGCGGCTCGGCGCTGGCGGGGATGGTGTTGACGTGCGGCGTCTCGGCCGAGAAGGGCAGGCTCACCCCTGCCGCGCGGGCGTGCGTCTCGAGGTCGGCGAGCAGCCGCCGCACCCGCCCGGCGCCGCCGCTCGCGAGCACCCAGTCGAGCGACCCCAGCCACTCCCGTCGCTCCTCGCGGTCGAGCTCCCGCTCGTCCGTGCGCCCTTCGCTCATGGCTCCCCCTCGCTGGTGCGGACCTGTGGTTCCGCCTCAGAGCGGTGCAACGCGTCGCGGCGGCCACCGCTTCCCCCCGCGACCGGCTCCAGCGCCTGCCCGTAGCGGCGGGCGGCGCGCCAGTGGCGCTCGGCGTCGTCCGCCCGACCGAGCGCCGCGGCGCAGTCGGCGGCGAGACGGTGAGCGGCAGGGGCGTTGACCGAGAAGCGGAGCCCGAGGGCGAGCGCCCGCTCGGTTGCGGCCAGTGCCTCGGCCGGCACGGCGAGGCCGGCCGAGAGCCGGGCTCGGTCGCTGCCGTACAGCGCCTCGGCGTCGAGCGGGTCGAGGGCGACCCCCCGCTCGAACGCGGCG
>CAYTJW010000737.1:0-3327 GCA_964438135.1 uncultured Thermoanaerobaculia bacterium | reverse complement strand
CCCGCGGGCGCTCGCGGCCGCCCGCGAGGCGAGCAGCGGCAGGGCCCGCAGGTGCTCGCGGGAGGCGAGCTCGGGGACGACCCCGCCGAACGGCGCGTGGGCGGCGACCTGACTCGAGAGGAGGTTGACCTCGACCCGGCCGTCGCCATCCAGCACGGCCACCGCGGTCTCGTCGCACGACGACTCGACCGCGAGCACCCGCGGGTGGCGCGAGGGCACCTCCCGCCCTACTGGATGCTGGCCCGGACCGGCACGACCAGGCGCGGGTGAGCGGGGTCGGAGGTGGTGACGGTCAGCGCGGTGTCGCGGGAGCCGGCGGCGGCGTCGGCCTTGACCGAGACGACGATCTCGTAGCGACGGCCCTTGTCGATCTCGGCCACCTTCACCTCGAAGGCCGGGTCGGAGACCTCGGCGCTGGTGATCTCGGCGGCCACGGCGGCCTGGTTGTTGACGACCATCACGCTGCGGCTGGGCTGCAGCCTGGCCTCGACCGGGCCGAACTGGAGCTCGCCCGGGGTCGCGTAGAGCAGCGCTCGCACGACGCCGTAGATCTTGAGCGTGACCTTCTTGGCCTTGGGGTGGTCGGTCAGGACGGTGACGGTGGCGCTGATGGGGCCGGTGGGGGCGTCGGCCGCCAGGCTCAGCGTGACCTCGTACTGGTCCTTGCTCTTGCCCGGCAGGAGCTCGCGCTCCTCGAGCTTGCGGGAGGTGGCGGTGATGAACGGCACGTTGCTGTCGAAGCCCGTCACCGAGAAGCTGTCGGGCTGCTCGCTGGTGATGGTCACCTTCTGCACGGCCGGCTCGCCCTGGATGGCGTTGAAGCGCAGCAGGGGCCGCGGCAGGGCCTCCAGGTAGGGCTGCACGTCGGCCTTCATGATCACGCTCACGGTCGGGCTGGCGGAGTCGTCGGTGATGACCAGGATCGACTTCGTGATCGGGCCGGAGAAGCCGGTGGTGTCGAGCCGGGCCCGGACGAAGCCCTCCTTGCCGGGCGCGATCTCGCGGTCGAACTCGGCGACGGTGCAGCCGCAGGTCGGCCGGACCCCTTTCACCGTCAGCGGCTGGCTGCCCGTGTTGACGAGCTTGAAGGCGTGGGAGACGACCTCGCCCTGGGGGACCGAGCCGAAGTCCTTGACCCGCTCCGGCACCTCGAGGGCGCTGGGGACGGGGGTGGCCTGCTGGCCCGAGGCCAGGGCCGCGCCCAGTGCGAGAGCCGCAACCGTGAGCAGTGTGAAGCGCTGGTTCGTCATCCCGTTCTCCTTGTGGTCCGCCGCCAGACCGGCCGCCATCTTAGGGGTCCGAGGCGGAGCCCGCAACCCCGGGGCGAACTCGCATGCACGACTCGTACCATGCCCGTGCGCCGGTGACTGCGGCACGGCTCGCGGCACATGCCGTTCTGACTCGAGATGGCGCCGGAACGGCGCAGGCCCCGCAGGCCGGGGGGCCACCGGGGTCGGCTCAGCCGAGCAGCTCGGCGGTCGGCTCGAGGCGGGCGACGATGCGGGCAGGGCCGGTCAGGCGCGACGGGCAGCGCGGCGGGTCGGCCAGGGCCTGGACCTCGAGCGTGTCGCCGGAGCGGGGTCTCACGTCGAGACGGGCGACACCCCGCAGCGACATGGCCACCAGGGCCGCGGCGACGATGCCGGAGCCGCAGGCCAGGGTCTCGGCCTCGACCCCCCGCTCGAAGGAGCGGATCGACAGGCCCCCCCGGGGGTCGTCGCCGACCAGGCTGACGTTGGCCCCGTCGGCGCCCAGGTCGGGGTGGTGGCGCAGCGCGGGCCCGACGACCCCCAGGTCGTGCGCCGCCGGGTCGTCGACCGGCACCACCAGGTGCGGCACGCCGACCTCGAGCCACCAGCAGTCCCAGGCGGCGCCGGCCGCCTCGAGCCGGAGCCGGCGCGGGCACTGCCCGGGCGGCGGCAGGTCGAGGGCGACCTCGGCCCCCGCGACCCGGGCCGGGATCGGTACCCAGTCGGTCTCGACCACCAGTCGGGAGGCGAGGCCGAGCAGCTCGTGGCCGGCCCGCGCCGCGCAGCGGGTGCCGTTGGCGCAGAACGCCGCCACCGAGCCGTCGCGGTTCGAGTAGACCAGGCGCAGGCGGTCCCGGCCCCGGGGAGAGACGGCGAGGACACCGTCGGCGCCGACGCCGCGCCGGCGGTCGCAGAGGCGCCGGACCAGCGTCGCGTCGGCCGCGAGCCGCGTCGCCCAGGCGCCGGCGGCGAGCAGGAAGTCGTTGCCGGCCCCCTCGACCTTGACCAGGAGGTCCGCGCCCCGGGTCACGGCTCCTCCGCCCTGACCGTGGTGCAGGTCACCGCCGGCGACGGGTTGCCGGCCTCGTCGAGCGCCTTGACCGCGTACACCAGCGTGCCGACGGGCGGTGCCGGGTCCTCGAGGTCGGTCGCGGCCTGCGCCTGGGCCAGCGTCACCCAGGGGTTGTCGTCGCGTTGCCGCGCCACCTGGTAGGCGACGGCGTCGGGCACCGCCTGCCAGCGCAGGCGGACCACCCGAGGCTCGGGCAGGCAGACGAGGTCGGCGGGCGGCGCCGGCGGGTAGCGGTCGACGTGGTCCACCGCCTGCACCGGCCCCGGCGCCCCCACCGCCCGCCCGCCGTCCTCCCGCACCACCACCGCCCGCAGCCGGTAGCTCCAGCGCCGGCCCTGGCCGGCGGTCGCGTCCAGCCACTCGCCCGCGGTCACGGGCGCGGTGCCGAGCGTCTCCCAGCGGTTGCCGTCGGCCGAGCGCTCGACCACCGTCCCCTGACCCTCGGCCGCGGTCCAGGCGAGGTGAACGCCGTCCTCCCGGGCCTCGACCGTCAGCCCCTCCGGCGGCGGCGGCGGCACCTGCGGCTCGAGCCGGGCGACGGCGGAGAAGGCGCCGACGCGGCCGCCGCAGCAGACGCTGCGGACGCCGTACCAGAGCACCAGCGGCATCTGCGACAGGTTGGCCTCGTACCACTCGCGCAGGGGGTCGCGGACCTCGAGGGTGGAGCCGCGCGTGGCGGCGTCGAGGGCCGGGCGGTCGAGGTCGAGGAGCCGGGTGCCGCTGCTCGCGAGGAGCTGGACCTGGAGCGCGCGGTCGCGGGCGGAGCCGCCCCTGGGCTCGGTCCCGGCCGGCAGCTGGGCGCGCCAGACCTCGACCCGCTCCAGGTCGGGCAGGGGGCCACCGGCGGTGGTGAAGGCCGGGTAGGTCCAGCTCAGGACCGCCTCCTCGCCCTCCTGGTAGACCGTCAGGTCGCGGGTGGCCTCGGGCAGCCGCAGCACCGGCGGCAGCGGCGGCCCCTTGCGGCCGCAGCCGGCCGCGGCCAGCGCCGCCAGCGCGGCGACGGCC
>CAYTJW010000736.1:0-3331 GCA_964438135.1 uncultured Thermoanaerobaculia bacterium | reverse complement strand
CGCCGCCGGCTGCGCGAGAGCCAGGAGCCGCCACGAGCCGCGGCCGGGCCGCGGCCCGCCGTTCAGGTCGGCCCGCGTCACGCGCAGCTCGGCCGGGACGTTCTCGCGCAGGAAACCGGCGTCGCTCGAGACGGTTGCCTCGACCGACACGAAGCCGAGGCGGAAGGCCCGCTCGGCGGAGCGGGTCTCGCCGCCTGAGTCGGTGACGTCGACGCTCAGCCGGTAGCGGTAGGTGACGCCGCTCCTCGCCTCGCGCTCGTCCGCCTCGGGGGTGAAGGCGACCGCGAAGGTTCCGTCCGCGGCCAGTTGGCCCTCGCCTGAGGCGATCACCTGCGCCTGGGTCGCGCCGGACGGGCGCCACCAGGTCCACCACGGCGGCAGCACCGGCTCTCGGGTCACCCGCCAGCCGACGCTCCCCTCGGTCACCGGCAGGCCGAAGTAGTAGCGCGCCTCGGCGCTCAGGGTGGCCGGGCGGTTCAGGCGCAGCGGCGACGACGGGTCCTCGACCGAGACCTCGAAGGTGGGCCGCTTGTACTCCTCGACCCGCACCGCCGCGCCGCCGCCGGTCGACGCCTCGAGCCGCCACTGGCCGAGCAGGCGGCCGGCCGGGATCGGGAGGGTGCCGGAGGCGGAGCCGAAGTCGTTGGTGGTGACGTCGGCGGCGGCGACCTCCTCGCCGTTGGCGTCGCTCAGGGTCACCCTGAGCGAGGTGCCGGGCAGGACCCGGAACTGGCCGGCCGCGGCCTTGCCGCGGTAGGCGACGACCTTGAAGTGCAGGGTCTGGCGCGGCCGGTAGACGCTGCGGTCGGTGTAGACCAGGGCCGCGTCCCGCTCGCCGGCCTCGCCGCCCACGTGCTGGCCGAGGTAGCTCTGGTCGAGCGCCACCTCGTCGCCGCGGCTGGCGAGCAGGAAGTGCTGCGACCGCCCCCACTGCCGCTGCGAGAAGGAGACCCGGCCGTCGGCCGCGGTGCGGCGGGTCTCCACCGGGCGGTGGTGCTGGCGCCAGTCGAAGCGGTAGAGGGTGACGTCGACACCGGCCAGCGGCCGGCCGCTCGCGCCCGAGCGGACGGTCACCTCGTAGCCGCCGTCCTGCTCGCGGGTGAGCAGGACCAGGTCGCCCAGGACCAGGTTGACCGCCACCCGCTGGTTGCCGTCCTCGGCGAAGTCGCCCCGCGCCGACGCCACCACCAGGTAGGCCCCCGGGCGCCGGATCGGCGGCGTGACGTAGGTGCGGTGGTCGCGGTAGTCCGGCGTCGCCGGCAGGTCCGCCCGCCACTGCGCGTCCGGCTGGCGTGCGCCGAGGATCACCGGCGTCTCTCTCCAGGCCGGCAGGAGGTTGTAGTCCTCGGCCGCGGCCGCGAGCTGCTGGAGGTCGAGCCGGTAGGCGCGGAAGTGGAGGCGCTCGAGGTTGCGGTGGGTGACGCCGAGCGAGCGCCGGTCGAGGCCGTCGGAGGCCATCGCCGCGAGGGCGTAGGACGGCGCCTCGATCGCCGCCACCAGGTGGCGGCAGCGCAGGCCGCCGGGGCTCGACGGGTGGGCGCGCTCGCCTTCGAGCGCGATCTGCCGGGCGCGGACGAGCGCATCCGGCGCCGCCTCGTCGCGCACCAGCTCGGCCAGGATCGCCTGCCCCGCCGACCACCACTCGAGGCCGCGGTCGAAGGCGGCCAGCCGCGCCTCCAGGTCGGCGCGGATCGTCGCCCGGTCCTCGGCGCCCGCGAACGAAGCCCGCAGCCGCTCGACCCGCTCCAGCCGGGCGGCGAGCGCCGCCTCGGCGCGGCCGCCGCCGCGGTGCCAGGACTCGAGGTCGTCGAGCAGGGCACCGATCTTGTGCAGGGGGTGGACCCGCGGCGCCTCGAGGGCGAGGCCGGCCGAGGCGGCCGGGTCGCCGGCCGCGAGGGCCCGCAGGTCGATCCGGAACAGCTCGTTGGCCTGCTCCGGCCGCCACAGCGAGGTGTCGGCCAGGAGCTCCACCCACAGGTAGGTGACGGCGTCACGCAGGGTGCCGCGAATCCGCGCCGGGAAGGTGCCCTGCTCGACGTAGCGGGACAGGTCGCCGAGCGAGGCCTCGCCCCACGCCTGCCGCTGCTGCCAGACCTCCAGGTAGGCGCGGTGGGTCTCCTCGACGATGCGGTCCATGGTCCAGGCCTTGAGGTCGACCTCCTTGGCGGTCTCGACCCGCTCCCGCTGGCGGATCTCCCACGAGTAGGCGTGGGCGTAGGTGGCCAGGGCGTGGGCGTAGAACAGGCCCAGCACCGCCCGCTCGCGGGGCCCGCCCGGCCAGGACGCCGCTTTCAGCTCCTCCACCGCCGTCTCGTAGCCGTGCAGGGCGGTGCGGAGCTTGACCTCCTCGACCAGGGCCCGGGTCCAGCCCTGCTCGTCACCCGCCCGCCGCGCCGTCTCGCGCAGCTCGACCACCAGCTCGAGGGCAGCGGCGAAGCGCTGCTCGCTCATCAGCTTCTCGACCCCTCGCCATCCCATCGCGCGCACCTCCGGCGTGACCCTGTCCGGCTGCTCCGCGCCGGCCTCCTGCGGCGTCGGCCGCGGCCAGGCCCTGAGCGCCACCCCGGCGCTCGCGAGCAGGACGACGACGACGGCAGCGGAGAACACCAGGCGGCGGGAAGAGCGGAGTGGCGTCATGGTGACATCTTAGACTCGCCGGACCGTCGTTGGTTCCCCGCCAGCCAGGCGACCTCGTTCCCCAGGGGATCCCATCCCGTACCCGTGCCCGTACCCGTGCCCGTACCCGATGGCCATCGTCCCGGTCGCCCGAGACCATGCCGCAGCCCGGCCGCGGGCCGAGCCGGAGGCTGGTCACCCCCCCTCCCAATCGGGTACGGGAACGGGCACGGGGCTGGGAATGGGGCAGGGCTCAGGCCAGCACGTGCTGCGACACGGCGGCGGTGATCTGGGCGGCGGTGATGGGCTTGGACAGCCAGCCGAGGGCGCCGTCGGCGACCGCCCGGTCGATCCGCTCGCGCACCGTGCAGCTGGCGGCGTAACCGGTGATGAAGAGGGTCTTGCCGGCGGCCGGCGGGACCTGCTCGCGCAGCCGGTAGAAGGCCTCGATGCCGTCGAGCCTGGGCATGTTGACGTCCATCAGCACCAGGCTGGGCGTCTCTCGCGCCCCGGTCTGCACCGCGTCCTCGCCGTCCGCGGCGGTGACCACGCGCAGCTCGCCGGCACCGATCGAGTCGGCGTACACGACCTCGAGCAGCTCGCGCAGCACCTCGCGCACGCCCGGGTCGTCGTCGACGACCATGATGGTCTTCACGGCACGATCCTAGCGCAGCCGTTGGCCGCAACCAAACCCGGGCGAGGTGATCTGGTTGCG
>CAYTJW010000735.1:0-3336 GCA_964438135.1 uncultured Thermoanaerobaculia bacterium | reverse complement strand
CGCCGGCCCGGGCCGCGGCCCCGGCCGGGTCCACCTGGTCCACCACCGCGCCGGCCGGCAAGCCGGCGCCGGGCGCGGTCGCGGCAGCCAGGGCGACGCCGAGGACCGCCGCGACCAGTCTGGGCCAGCGCCTCGACATCCCGACCTCCGTGGTCTCCGACCTCGAGCATACCAGCCGGTGCCACGTGTCACGAAGCTCACGAAGCTCACGAGCCGAGTCGCCGCTGGCGCTCGGGCGGAGCCGACCGGGGAAGCCGACGGGCGCCAGTGGGTCGACTCGCCGCACGCGGCATCTGGGGGCACCTGTGGGCACCCGTGCCGGCCTGGGGCGACCTCCCGCCCCGCCCGGGTGAGCAGGAGGCGTGCGGGCCGGGCTACACTCGCCACGGTGAGGGCCACGTGAGCACCCACTCGTCCGCACGACGCGTCATCGGTGTTGTCGCCGCCCTGCTCGTCCTCGGCTCGTGCGCCAGCCAGCCGGTGCCGGCCCCGGAGGGCAGACCGGCAGCAGGAGCGGAGGGCTCGCCCGGGCCCCCGGCCGGCAGGCCGGTGGCGGTCGGCTTCGACCTCGACGACACCCTCCTGTTCTCGAGCCCGGCCTTCGACGCGGCCGCGGCCCGGGGCCTGGTCCGGCACAGCGACGCGTACTGGCGGGCGGTCAACGCGGCCGACGCGCGCCTGAGCACGGTCAAGCAGCGCACGCTCGCCATCCTCAGGCGGCACCAGGAGGCCGGCGACCAGGTCTGGGTCATCACCGCTCGTCGCCCGATCGGGGTCGAGCCGGTGCGGGAGTTCGTCGAGGCGACCTTCGGGATACCGGCCGACCGCGTGCTGTTCGAGCCCGACGGCAAGGCGGAGCGAATCCGCGCCATCGGCCTGGCGGTGTTCTACGGCGACGCTGACAGCGACATGGAGGCCGCCATCGAGGCGGGGGCGCGGCCGGTGCGCATCCTCCGTTCCGAGCGCTCGTCGTACCGCCGCAACTACCAGCCGGGGCGCTTCGGCGAGGAGATCATCCCCGACTCCGAGGAGTGACGCGGGCGCGCCGGGGGCGAGCCCCGGTGGCCCTGGGCCCGTGCTCCACGAGAAGAGGCCCGCGCTCGGGCGCGGGCCTCGGGTGGAACCGGTCCGGCTCGGGGTCAGAACTCGATGCGGAAGCCGACCTCGTAGCGCCGGGGCTGGGTGTAGCCGGTCGCCTCGCCCCACTCGAAGGTCGGGTGGAACCTCTCCTCCCAGTAGGCGTTCGGCTGCTCGTCGCTGAGGACGTTGACGACGGCGACCGTCGCCTCGAGCGTCACGCCCTTGAGCCGGAACGCCTTGGACAGGTTGAGGTCGAGCTGGTAGCTCTCCTCGCCGCGGCCGTTGCCGCGCGGCTCGAGGAAGAAACCGGCCGACGACGAGCCCATCCCGCCCGCGAACTGGTCGTTCTGGCAGTAGTCGTTGATGGCCGGGTCGTACCCGGCCTCCGCGAGGCTGTCCGCGCCGATGCGGGCGCAGTCGGCGAGCACGTCGAGCGCCGGCTCGGACGACCAGAAGGCGTCGAAGCCGACCGTGAAGTCGAGGGGCAGCAGCCAGTAGCCGTTGAGCTTGACGCGGTGGCGGCGGTCGTCGGAGAGATAGCCGTAGAGCTGGAAGTAGTCGAGCGGGTAGTAGTCGTAGTACTCGGTGGCGTAGGAGCGGTTGGCCTGCGCCTCGGAGTTGCCCTTGGACTCGGCGTAGGTGTAGTTGGCCATGATGTGGAGGCCCTTGTAGCGGGTCTCGAACTGGGCGATGTAGCCGGTGTAGTCGCGGGTCATGCCGTCGACGTTGGCGAGGACGTAGCCGGTGCACGCGGCCGGGTCGGTCCAGGTGGACTCGTCGTCGAGGCTCGGCTGGGGCACGGTCGAGTCCCACACCCAGGTGTTGTTGCCGCAGACGTCCTCGATCAGGTCGTTGGTCTTCTTGTCGACGTACTCGATGGTGAGCGAGGTCTCGGACCACAGCTGCTGCTCGAAGGCGAGGGTGAGGCTCTCCATCCAGGCCGCCTCGAGGGTGCCGACGCCGAGGGTGTCGACGGTCTCGAACGGGTCGATGCCCGAGCCGGTGGTCAGGTACCAGTAGTGCTCGTTGCCGTTGGCGTCGACGGTGACGTACTCCTGGCCGTCGACGGCGCGGTTCTCGGCCAGCCACTCGCGGTTGCAGAAGACCGTGCCGGGGAAGCGGCAGTAGTACTCGTAGCCGGTGTAGGTCAGGCTGCCCTGGGAGCGGCCGTTGACGGTGTCGGCGAGGTTGACCGAGCCGGGGTGCATGAAGCGGCCCCAGTTGGCGCGGACCACGCTCTTGCCCTGGCCGAGGAAGTCCCAGGCGACGCCGACCCGGGGCTGCAGCTCGTCGAAGTCGGCGATCTGCTCGCCGTCGACGTTGGTGTAGGCGGCGGTGTCGAGGCGCAGGCCGGGCTTGACGGTCAGGGTCGGGAGCGGCCGCCACGAGTCCTGCACGAAGTAGGTCCACAGGTCGGCGTCGGAGCGGGTCATGTCTTCGGCGCCGGGCAGGCTGGCGGTGAGCTGGAAGTCGGTGTAGCCGTCGCCGTCGATGTCGGTCAGGCCGGTGGCGACGCCGTCGGGCGGCGGCGGGAAGGCGCCCATGAACTGGTAGACCTCGAAGTAGGCGCCGCCGACGTAGTAGTTGTTGCCGGTGAACTCGAGGCGGCTGTACTCGACGCCGGCCTTGATCTCGTGCGGGCCGAGCAGGTCGTCGACGAAGTAGCTGACCGTGCCCCGGAGCTGGTCGCGGTTGCGGTCGGAGAACTGGGCGTTGTTGTAGTTGTACAGGTCGAGCTGGGCGTCGAGGTCGGTCCAGCCCGGGGTCTCGAGGTCGCCGCTCTCGGGGTAGGAGTCGAGGCTCTGGCGGTTCATGCCAGCCTGCAGGGTCATCAGCAGCGAGTCGGACAGGACCGAGCTCAGCTCGGCCTGGTAGATCTCGCCGCCCTGCTCCTGGTGGTAGCCCGCCTCGGCGGTGATGAACTGGCTGGCGTTCCAGTTGGACAGGTCGGCCGGGTCGCCGGAGACCTTGAAGGTGGCGCGGTGGGCGGCGCTCACCTGCCACGTCAGCTTGCCGATCCAGTCGGTGCCGTCGTACTCCCACGACACGGGCGAGCCGACCGGCGTGCCCTCGGACAGGGTGTCGCCCAGCGAGGCGAAGAACCACAACGTGTCGCGCTTGATCGGCCCGCCGAGGGTGGCCGAGATCTCGCGCCGCGAGCCGACGTTGACGTCCGGGTCGTAGTGGTCGCCGGACTCGTTGAAGCTCTCGTCGCGGTAGCGGAGGTCGAGCGAGCCGGAGAAGCTGTTGCCGCCC
>CAYTJW010000734.1:0-3342 GCA_964438135.1 uncultured Thermoanaerobaculia bacterium | reverse complement strand
CGACCGCGGCGTTGCGCAGGCGGCGAGAGGGGCGCGCCACCGGCGGAGTGTAACGGGTCCGGCGCGGCCGGTCGAGGCGGGCGCGGCGGCAGTCGGCGATCGGCGGTCCGCTCCCCCAACCGGGCGGGGAACGGGATCGGGCGCGCCCGGCCGCCGGCAGGGGCCCGGTCGCGAAGTCCAGCCGCACCAGCGTGTATACTGACCCGGGGGAGGAAACGGCCGTGGCGCAACCGCAGACGGTGTTGGTCGCGGACAGCGACGACGAGCGTCGTCGCAGCCTCGGGCTCGCCCTGTACGGGGGCGGCTACGAGGTGATCAACGCCGTCAACGGCGAGGAGGCCCTCCGGTTCACGGCCGGCCTCAACCCGGTCCTGGTCATCGTCCACCAGGGGCTGGAGGGGCTCGAGCCGCTCGACCTCCACGCCCGCCTCAAGGCGACCGGCCTCGACATGCCGCCGTTCCTGGTGCTGTGCCACGAGCTGCCGGAGTCGTCGGAGGACCTGCCCGAGGAGCCGGTCTACCTCCTCCGGAGCGGCGGCATCGAGCCCGAGCGCTTCCTCCACCAGGTCCGGCTGCTGCTGCTCGGGCGCGACCTCGGCGGCGACCTGTCCGACACCATCGACGTCCTGTACGGCGACCTGACCCGGATCTCGATCGGCGACCTCCTGCGGGTGCTGCAGAAGCACAAGGTCAGCGGCCACGTGGCCCTGTCGGTCGGCCGCGAGGCCGGCATCTGGCTCGACGAGGGACATGTGGTCGAGGCGCAGTGGGGCGAGTCGCGGGGGCGCAAGGCCTTCAACCGGGTCGCGGTCCTGCGCGGCGGCAGCTTCGTGCTCAAGGTCGTGCCGGTCGACGTCCGGCGGTCGATCAGCGCGGACCTGGCGACGCTGGTGAGCGAGGCCGACGAGGAGCGATTCCGGCTCGAGGAGGCCTACCGGCGCCTGCCGCCGCTCGCCTCGCGGCTCGAGCTGGCGATGGGCGACGAGTTCTTCTCGGTCGAGTTCACGGACGCCGAGCGGGAGGTGCTGACCCGGGTCCAGAGCGTCCGCAACCTGGCGATCCTGATCGACGAGGTGCCGCTCACCGACCTCGAGGTGGTGCAGGTGGTGGAGGGGCTCAGCCGGCGGGGTTTCCTGGTTTTTCGCCCGCCTGAGCAGAGGATCCACATCGTCACCGACTCGACCAGCGACCTGCTGCCGGCGGTGACCCGGCCGCGCCACATCACGGTGGTGCCGCTGTCGGTGCTGTTCGGCACCCGGGTGTTCAAGGACGGCATCGACCTGCAGCCGGACCAGTTCTACTCCATGCTGCGCGGCGCGACCGAGTTCCCCCGCACCAGCCCGCCCGGCAAGGGCGAGTTCCTGGAGACCTACCGGCGGTTGGTGGCGACGGGCGACATCGTCTCCATCCACATCTCCCGCAAGCAGTCGCTGACCGGTCAGCACGCCGAGGAGGCCGCCGTCGAGGGGGCGGAGGAGTTCGCCCGGTTGCGGGAGGAGGCGGGCGGCGCCGGCACCCCCGTGATCCGGGTGGTGGACTCCTGGTCGAACTGCGTCGGCCTGGGCATCCAGGTGGTGTTCGCCAGTCGCATGGCCGGCCGCGGGGTGAGCGTCGACGAGATCGTCCGCCGCCTCGAGAGCATCCGCGAGCGGCTCCACTTCATGTTCGTCGTCGACACCCTCGAGTTCCTCAAGCGCGGCGGGCGCATCGGCAAGGCGCAGGCCTTCCTCGGCACCCTTCTCGGCATCAAGCCGATCCTCGGTCAGAAGCACGGCGAGGTGGTGCCGGTCGACCGGGTGCGGGGCGGGCGGAAGGCGCAGCCGCGCCTGATCGAGCTGCTCAAGGAGCGGGTCGACCCGACCCGACCGGTGTTCGCGGCGATGGCCCACGCCACCGCGCCGAAGTGGGCCGAGAAGCTGAAGGAGCTGCTCCTGCAGACCTTCCAGGTGGTCGAGCTGATGGAGAGCGAGATCGGGCCGGTGGTCGGCGCTCACGCCGGGCCGGGAACGGTCGGCGGCATCCTCTTCCAGCCCGACGACGAGGAGCTGGAGCTGCTGCGGCCGGAGTGAGGGGCAACCGCCGGCGCGAGCGACGGGCGGCGGCCAGCGATCGGCTCTCAGCCGTCAGCGGTCAGCGATCGGCCTTCAGCTGTCGGCTCCCCCAGCCGGCCCGCGAGGGTGGAGGTCGAGCTCGCCGCGGGGGAGCGCGCTGGGGCCTCTCACCCGGTCCAGGGGTCGATGCGGCTGATCGTCGCCGCTCGCCCCTCGACCTCGACCTGGTCGCCGACGCGGTGGCCGAGGAGCCGCTGGGCGATCTCGGAGCCGTCGGAGAACACCCGTCGCTCGACCTCCGCGTCCCAGGGCCCGAGGATGGTGAGGGGGGCGACCGGCTCGCCGTCCGCTGCCTCGAGGTGGACCACGGTGCCGACCGTGACCTGGGACGTCTCGGCCGAGGCCGGCTCCAGGATCCGCACCCGCGCCAGGTCGCGCTTGAGCGCGGCGGCGCGGGCCGAGAGCAGCTCCTGCCGGTCGCGCAGCATGTGGTACTCGAAGTTCTCGCGCAGGTCGCCCTCGGCCGCGGCGGCGTGGATGCCCTTGAGGGTGCGCGGGATGTCCTCCTCCAGCAGCTGGCGGAGCTCGGCCCGTCGGGCCTCGACCGCGGCCCGGCTGGCGACCAGGGCCTCGACCGCGGCCGGCGGTGCCGCCGTGCGGTGGCGGACGGCCTGCTGCAGGAGGCGGATCCGCTGCGGCTCGATGCCGGGCAGCCGCGCCACGCGCAGCTCGAAGCGGCTCGCCTGCTGCGGCGAGGCCTGCTCGAGGAGCAGGCGGATGGCGACCCGGCCGCCGTCGAGCAGGGACTTGGCGCGCGAGCGGTAGGGCGCGTACTCGGGCCGGACCAGGGTGTCGGGCAGCAGCTCGAGCACGGACGGGGTCATCCGCCGGCGGAGCGGTGGCGGCGCGTCCTCCTCGGCCATCGCCTCGCACGCCCAGACCAGCTGCGCCGGGTGACGGAGGTGGTCCCGGAAGACGACCTCGAGCGCCGCCTCGAGCTCGGCGGTGGCGCCGGTCTCCAGCAGCCCCGCGGCCAGGAGGGAGAGGTTGGCCGGGTGCTCCTCCTGCGGCAACCACGCCGCCCAGGCTCGGGCCCATTCGGGTTGCCGGGCGCGGACGAGGGTCAGGACCTCGGCCCGCACGGAGCGGTCGTCGACGCCGGCCAGGAGGTGCTGCGGCTCGTTGGCGGCGAGCAACCGCTCGCGGCACTCGCGGGCGGTCGTCTCGTGGCCGGGCACGGCGCCGAGCAGGGTGGCCGTCTCCCAGGCCAGGCCCGGCGCGCCGGCCTCGA
>CAYTJW010000733.1:0-3343 GCA_964438135.1 uncultured Thermoanaerobaculia bacterium | reverse complement strand
TGAGGGTATGGTCAAGTCGGCCGCGGATGGTAGGGACACCCCTCCGGGATGACTGCCTTCCACGGTCAGTCGTAACTCGCGCCCGTTCTGTCTACTGCTTCTTATCAAGCAGGTCGTTCAGCGATTCGACACCCTCACGCCTTAGGACAGTGTCGAGATGGGTATCGCTCCGGACGCCCAAGTCGACGTGATACTGCTGTTCGATCGTGCCCGCGTGGGTATCGCTACGCTTCTGGCGGAGCCGCCCGTTGTCGTTGCGCGAGCGCTGGCCGGTCATGCCGGGCGCATCGTTGTTCACATTCGCTGCCTTCCTGTGCGACATCATGTCCTCCTACTTGAGCCTATCTGTGTTCTTGGTGCGCCTTGAGATTCGCTTCCGGACTTGGGTCGCACCGCCTCTCTTGAGATCACGGTCGGCCTGCCTGTGTCTGCGCGGATGACGACTTCAACGCACCGCTACTTCGACCACCAAGCCTTCATTCTGAGCCACCATCTCCAGCCCACACGCTCTTGGACGTCGCCGATTCGTGGGACTGTGGTTGCCAGGTGGTCCAGTTCGCGACTGCGATGGGCGAAGTACTCCCCTTTCGCCTCGCGCCCCCGGGCTCTGCCGGCCGCAATCTCCCCCTTCGTCCACTGTGCCGCCCAGCTCGCCCTGTTGTTCCGTATCCAGTAGTGAGACTGACACGGGAAGCTCCAGTTCCCAACGGAGGGGTGGAGCGAAACGGTTTTTCCGTCGAAGACCAGACTCCAGTCTGTTGGGCGCAGTGGCGTCACGACCTTGTTGCCACATCCACAACAGCAGAGGTGCGTCGCTGTCGCAAACCGGATCGAGACGTAGATCGTCTTCTCGTCAAGCTCTTCGGGAATGAACTCGACGAATTCGTGCTTCAGCACCACGACGGGCCTCATTCTGGGTGGTCCTCGTTCACCAAGAGGTTGGTATCA
This sequence comes from uncultured Thermoanaerobaculia bacterium, assembly GCA_964438135.1. GTDB lineage: Bacteria > Acidobacteriota > Thermoanaerobaculia > Thermoanaerobaculales > Sulfomarinibacteraceae > CAYTJW01. Next base: position 2,395 of record CAYTJW010000733.1, on the reverse strand, counting down.
ATGCTGAACTGGCTATGGTGTTCGGACTTCATGTCACGGTAGAAACCGAACAGCTTCTTCCACTTGATGACGGCAAGTGCCGCGTTGAGGGCATTCAGATCAGCGACCTGAATGTTGCGATGGTAGTCGTCGCCCCCTACTCGGTCGTCGAACGAGACTCGACCGCGGAAGTGACTCCTTCGCCGCTCGGAGCTCGCCGTAACCCTCAGGATGCCGCCCAGTGCATCGTCAGTCACGTGGATGCCCATACCGACGTCCACGAACGGCCGTCTCGATTCCTCCAGGGTGTCGAGGATGACCTTCTTGGCGCCCCCCTGGTCGATACAGACGAACACGAAGTCCATGCCGCGCAGTTCAGCGACGTTCTCGGATCCGATGGAGGCCGCATGAGCGAAGATGCCGCGGTGCATTCGGGAGTAGAGGTTCTTGAAGTAGAGAACCTTGGGTTGTCTCGCCCGAAGTTCGTCGCCGGATGGCGCACCCGGCGACCGGAACGCGTTGTGCTGCAGGAAAGTGTCGCCATCATAGAGATGGATTCGCCTGACCGGGGTCTTGGCGACCAAGTCCAGGACGTAAGACCCAGTGCCGCCCAGGCCAACGATTGCCACCTGTGCGAGGGTCAGCTTCCCTGCGACGGCCATGATCTCGGCCCTGCTGGACGCCGTGTCGATGTAGTTGAACGGCTCGTCGCTATCGTCGTCGGGTTCGATGAGCGGGAACGTCTTCGCGGTTGATGTCGAGTCGACTTGCCATGCTGGACCCGAGAGAATGTCGATGTACGCCCTCACCTTGGCGTAGTAGTCATCGTAGTGGCCGCTGGGTTGCGGCTTGGCGGAGAAGGAATGCTGCACCGTCACGCCTTCGGCCAGCGCGCGCTCCCCTGTCTGGTGCCTTATCTTCGCGATCTCGGCTCCATCGGCTGTGCAGGGGTATTCCCCCGCGAAGTACATCACATGGTCGTCGGGGCGCGTGGTCACATCGCCTGCGAGGACCAATTTCGCGACGAGCACTCCGCGCTTGATCTCCTTGCTCGAGTTGACGTACGGAACGTCGCGCACCAACAGGAATCCGGAACGGATCTCGAGGGCATAGCCCTCGTTCCGCAAACGCATCAGGTCCGTGCTATGACTGATCGGTCGCTGTGACATTGAAGATCATCCCGTTCTTGACCTTGACGGATCCGCCGGCCTGCAACGCTCCCTCCGGGTTGGCGGAAGGGCCGTCCTCGTACGAGATTGTGTACAGGATGTTCGAGCCCGTGGGCGGGGTGGGAAACGCGAGATCAACGAGTGCGCTGAATGTCACGGTCTTTGTCGTCACGACCTTTGGCTGGCCATTTACGTAGACTGTGTACGTCTTGGGTGGACCGGTGTGGAAGTGGTCGCCGTTCTTCAGCCGGACCTCCTCGGAACCGTTCCCGATGGGCTCATCTTCGTCAGGCCCAGTCGCGTCGCGGTAGAGCACGAAACCTGGCTCCACCGCGCCAAGGGCATAGAGGTCAGCGCCGGTCGTCGGATTCGGCGATCCGAACCGGCGCTGATCGACGTGAATGGTGACTGTCTCGTGATGTCCTGGCATTCTTGGCTTCTCCTGCTGTTTCCGACGCCTCGCTCGGTCGACGTCGCGGAGGCGCGTTTGACGCGACCGTCCGAGACGTGTGATAGTGTCTCAGACGTAAGACAGTATACGGTTCGACTGGCTTAGTTGTCAATCTGCGTCTTACCTGTGAGACACATGTCGAAAATCTCTCTGGAAACGCTCGGCCGCTTGGCGGCTGAGAAGCGCGGCGAGGTTGGTGTCCGCGCTGCGGCGAAGGTGGTCGGAGTCAGCCCCGCCACACTCTCACGCGTCGAGCGTGGCTATCTGCCAGACCTAGAGACCTTCACGAAGATCTGCAAGTGGCTGAATGTCGATCCCGGCCAGGTGCTTGGCATGAAGCCGGTTGCGCCATCCATGCCGCGCGTCGCTGTGCACTTCAGAAAAGACGCGACCCTCACTCAGGCAACCGCGCAGGCGTTGGCCCAAATGGTCTTGGCTGCTCATCGTGCCTGGATGGTCAGTGAAAACGAAGGCTGACGTCCCCAGTGTTTTCTCGAGGCTTCAAGACGTGGTGTGAGACCGTCGCGCTGCAGCAACGTCGATCACTCCAGCTCCGCGCCACGGATCCGCTTGACCCATCCGTACTTGCGACGTCGATCGGGGTGGAGGTGCACTCTGTCGATGAGATTCCTGGACTAGACGCCGACGTCCTTCATGTGTTGCGGGGAGAGGGCGCGGACAGTTGGTCTGCGCTGACGCTAGCGGACGGCGTGAAGAGTGTGATCATCTTGAACTCGGCCCACTCGGCCGGCCGCTCGGCGAGCAACCTAATGCACGAACTCGCCCACTTGGTGAT
>CAYTJW010000732.1:0-3344 GCA_964438135.1 uncultured Thermoanaerobaculia bacterium | reverse complement strand
CGCCGACCGCCGCGGCTACCGCAACCTCTGCCGCCTGCTGACCGCGGCCGCGGCCGGCCGGCCCAAGGGACAGGCCCGCGCCGGCTGGAGCCAGGTGCAGGAGCACGCGGCCGGCCTCCACTGCCTGACCGGCGGCGACGAGGGGCTCCTCGCCCAGCGCCTCGAGCTGCGCGGCCTCGACCCGGCCCGGCGCGAGCTGGAGCGGCTGGCGGCGGTCTTCCCCGGCCGCCTCCACGTCGAGCTGCAGCGCCACCACGTGCGCGAGCAGGAGCACCGCAACCTGGCCCTCGTCGAGCTCGCCCGCCGCCTGCGCCTGCCGCTGGTTGCGACCCAGGGGGCCCGCTACGCCGGGGAGGCCGACAAGGACCTCGCCGACGTGCTCGCCTGCCTGCGCTCAGGCGTCACCCTCGACACTGCCGGCAGCCTGCTCGAGGCGCAGCGCGAGCGCTGCCTGCGGCCGCCGGCGGCGATGGCGCGGCTGTTCGCCGACCTGCCCGGGGCGCTGGCCAATGCCGCCGAGCTGGCGGCCGAGCTCGACTTCACCCTCGCAGACCTCGGCTACCGCTTCCCCGACTACCCGCTGCCCGCCGGCGAGACCCCCGCCTCGCACCTGCGCCAGCTCACCTGGGGCGGCGCCCGGGCCCGCTTCCGGCCGCTCACCGGCCGGGCCCAGGCCCAGCTCGAGAAGGAGCTCGACCTGATCGAGAAGCTGAACCTGGCCGGCTACTTCCTGATCGTCTGGGACATCGTCCGCTTCTGCCAGCAGGAGCGCATCCTCGCCCAGGGCCGCGGCTCGGCCGCCAACAGCGCGGTCTGCTACGCCCTCTCGATCACCGCCGTCGACCCGGTCAAGATGGGCCTGCTGTTCGAGCGCTTCCTGTCCGAGGAGCGGGGCGAGTGGCCGGACATCGACCTCGACCTGCCGTCCGGCGACCAGCGCGAGAAGGTCATCCAGCACGTCTACCGGCGCTACGGCCCGCACGGCGCGGCCATGACCGCCAACGTCATCACCTACCGCTCGCTTCTCGCGGCGCGCGAGGTCGGCAAGGCGGTCGGCTTCCAGGCCGACCAGGTGGACCGCGTCGCCCGCCGCTTCGGCCACCACGCCGCCGGCGAGTTCAGGGAAGGGGTGCGCGACCTGGGCCTGGAGCTCGCCGCGGCCGGCCTCGACCCGACCTCGGGGAGGGCGCGGCACTTCGCCCGGCTGTGGTGGCAGGTGCAGGGCCTGCCCCGCCACCTCGGCCAGCACTCGGGCGGCATGGTGGTCGCCGCCGGCCGCCTCGACGAGGTGGTGCCGCTCGAGCCGGCGGCCATGCCCGGCCGCACCGTCATCCAGTGGGACAAGGACGACTGCGCCGACCTCGGCATCATCAAGGTCGACCTGCTCGGCCTCGGCATGCTCTCCGCGCTCGAGGAGGCGATCCCGCTGGTGGCCGCGCACGAGGGGGTGGAGCTCGACCTCGCCCACCTGCCGCCCGACGACCCCGAGGTCTACCGCATGATCCGCTCGGCCGACACCGCCGGCGTGTTCCAGGTCGAGAGCCGGGCGCAGATGGCCTCCCTGCCGCGCAACCGGCCGCGCCGCTTCTACGACCTGGTGGTGCAGGTGGCGATCATCCGCCCGGGGCCGATCGCCGGCAAGATGACCCACCCCTACCTGGAGCGGCGCCAGGGCCGCGAGCCGGTCAGTTACCCCCACCCCTGCCTGGAGCCGATCCTCGAGCGCACCCTGGGGGTGCCGATCTTCCAGGAGCAGCTGCTGCGCATGGCCATGACCGCGGCCGGCTTCACCGGCGGCGAGGCCGAGGAGCTGCGGCGGGCGATGGGCTTCAAGCGCTCGGCCGAGCGGATGCGGGCGATCGAGGCCAAGCTCCGCCGCGGCATGGGCGAGCGCGGCATCCCGCCCGCAGCCCAGGAGGAGATCGTCCGCAACATCACCTCGTTCGCCCTCTACGGCTTCCCCGAGTCGCACGCCGCCAGCTTCGCGCTCATCGTCTACGCCTCGGCCTACCTCAAGGCCCACCACCCCACCGCCTTCTACGCGTCGCTGCTCAACGCCTGGCCGATGGGCTTCTACCACCCGGCGACCCTGGTCAAGGACGCCCAGCGCCACGGGGTCCGGGTGCTGCCGGTGGACGTCAGCCGCTCGGGCTGGCGCTGCCGGGTCGAGGACGGCGCGGTCCGGGTCGGCCTCCGCTACGTCCACGGCCTGGCCCGGGCCGCGGGGGAGCGGGTCGAGGCCGAGCAGGCGCGCTCGCCCTTCCGCGACCCGGCCGACCTCGCCCAGCGCGCCGGCCTGTCCTCAGACCAGCTCGCCCTGCTCGCCCACGTCGGCGCCCTGGCCTCGCTCGGCCTGTCGCGCCGCCAGGCCCTGTGGCAGGTGGCCGAGGTGGCCGCCCGGCGCGGGCCGCTGCTCGCCGCCCTGCCGCCCGAGGAGGGGTCGCCGCTCCCCGAGATGAGCCCCTTCGAGGAGACCGTGGCCGACTACTCGGGCCTCCACCTCACCACCGGCCCGCACCTCCTCGCCCACATGCGGCCGTGGCTCGACGAGCGCGGCGTGGTGCCGCTGGCGCGCCTCGCGGAGCTGGCCGACGGCGCCCCGGTCCGCACCGCCGGCGCGGTCATCGTCCGCCAGCGGCCGGGCACGGCCAGGGGCACGGTGTTCGTGACGCTCGAGGACGAGACCGGCATGGTGCAGGCGATCATCAGCTGCGAGCTGTTCCGGGCCCAGCGCAGCCTGATCGTCGCCGCCCCCCTGCTCGAGGTCGACGGCAGCCTGCAGAAGAGGGACGGCACGGTCTCGGTCCGCGCCCTCCGCCTGGCCGCGGTCCACGGCCCGGACGCGGTCCCGAGCCACGACTTCCACTGACCCGCGCCGGGGCTCAGGGGCACCCTGTCTCTCGAGCCCCGCCCGGCGGCGCCGGCGGCACGTCCAGCAGCGCCCGCACCTTGCGCGCCAGCTCGGCGGCGGCGAAGGGCTTCTGCAGGAAGCCGACGCCCGCCCCCAGCCCGTCGTCGGCGGCCAGCACGTCGTCGGCGTAGCCGGAGATGAACAGCACCCGCAGCCCGGGCCGCGCCGCGCGCAGGCGGTCGGCGAGCTCGCGCCCGTCCATGCCGGGCATGACCACGTCGGTGACCAGCAGGTCGACCCGCCCGTCCAGCGACCGCGCCACCGCGAGCGCCTCCTGGCCGTCTGCCGCGGCCAGGACCCCGTACCCCAGCCGGCCGAGCAGGTCGCTGACCAGGGCCCGGACCACCGCGTCGTCCTCGGCCACCAGCACGCGCTCCGCGGGACGCGGCGCCGCCGCCTCGGCGGCCGGCGAGACGGCCGCCGCCGCCGGCGC
>CAYTJW010000731.1:0-3345 GCA_964438135.1 uncultured Thermoanaerobaculia bacterium | reverse complement strand
AGGACCCGGACCCGCGGGTCGCCGAGGCGGCGCGAGCGCTGCCGGGGTGAGCGGCGGTGGCCGCGTGCCGCCGGGGCCGCGCGACGCCGAGCGATCGGACGCGCGCCGGGATCGGGAATGGTCGCCGGACCAGCGGCATTGCAGGTGGCAGGTCGAGTGGTTGGAGGGTCCGATGCGCACCACCCTGGCTCTGGTCGTTCTGTCCTGCGTGCTCCTGCCCGCTTGCAAGGAGGAGCCCCCGGGCCCGACGCCGGAGCAGATGGCCCAGCAGCACGTGCAGCGCGCCTACTCGGCCAACCGCGGCGACGGCGCGGCCGGCGCGCCGACCACCGTGGTCCAGGTCGCGGCCGAGGGGACCCGCTTCGAGCCGCCGGTGCGGGTCGAGAACCTGCCCGCCGACGTCTGGTACTGCGACATGGGCACGGTCCACTACGCCGCCACCGCCAAGGGCGACGGCCGCTGCCCGGTGTGCGGCATGAACCTGACCCACCGGTAGCGGTCGGCCGCCTGCGGCTGGGTCACGCTCCAGGCTGCGAGCCCCCAGCCGGCGGCGCTGGCCCACGACAGCGGCGGCTCGAGGGCGTCGAGGTGGGCCGCCCGGTCGTCGGTGCGGTCGAGCTCGACGACGTCCGCCGGCCCGCGCTCGTCGACCACGTCGACCAGCACGCCTGACGCGGTCGGGGCGGTTCGGGACCGGCGGCCGTCAGTGCCCGGCGAGCACCCGCCAGAGGACGTAGACGCCGCACGCCACCATGCCCGAGCCGAGCAGCACCAGGACGCGGCGGTTCCACTCGGCCGAGAACACCCGCCGGCCGTGGCGCAGGGCGAACACCAGCGGCACGTACCAGGCCAGCACCCCGGCGAGGAAGGCGAGCAGGGCCAGGGCCAGGCCGAGGCGACCCCAGTGGCGGGCGGCGTGGATGAAGGTGGTGCCGGCGGTGGTCCACCACAGCCAGTAACCGGGGTTGAGGACCGCCACCGCCACCCCGGCCAGGAAGGAGCCGTGCAGGCTCTGCTCGTGGTCGACCCGGCGCCGGCCGCGGGGGCTGACCAGCTGCGCCACGTCCCGCCGCGACGCCGCCACCATCGCCACCCCGGCCACCACCAGCAGGCCGCCGGCGACCGGGATCAGGTAGTGCACGCCGCCGAGGCGGTGGAGGTAGGGCTGGAAGCCGAAGGCGATGAGGGCGAAGACGGCGACGTCGGTGAGGGTGACGGCGGTCAGCAGCACGGCCGCAGCACGGGTACCGCGGGCGACCGCGAAGCGGCTGGCGGCGAGGGTGATGGGGCTGGGGACGACGACGGTGGCGAACGACACCAGGAAGGCCGTCACCAGCACCGCCGGCAGCGAGGCCAGCAGCGGCCCGCTCACCGGGCCCCCTCGGCCGGGGCCGGGACGCGAGCCGGGCCGCGAGCCGGGACGCGCGAGGTCGACCGCACCGGCGCACGGTAGCAGAACCCCCCCGGGAGCGGGAGCGCCTCGACGGGGGCGGCTCGCCCTGCTAGTGTGGGGCATCCGGAGGCCGACGTGAGGAGCTTCGACTTCAAGATCGATCCCCTGACCGGCGAGCCCTACTACGACGTCTACCTGCGCGGCCAGCAGCTGCTGGTCGACCCGCTGCTCAACAAGGGGCAGTACTACACCATCGAGGAGCGCGCCTCGCTCGGCCTGGTCGGCCTCCTGCCGCACGGCGTCTCGACCCTCGACGAGGAGGTGGCGCGGTCGCTGGAGAGCTACCGCCGCAAGGGCGACGACCTCGAGCGCTACCTGTTCCTGCTCGGCCTGCTCAACCGCAACGAGACGCTGTTCTACCGGCTGCTGAGCGAGAACCTGGTCGAGATGCTGCCGATCGTGTACACGCCGACGGTGGGCCTCGCCTGCCAGCAGCTGTCGCGCATCATGCGCCGCGCCCGCGGCGTCTACATCCACCCCGACAACATCGGCGCCATCGACCAGATCTTCGCCAACGTCCCCCTCCCCCACGTGCAGCTGATCGTGGTCACCGACGGCGAGCGCATCCTCGGCCTGGGCGACCTCGGCGTCGACGGCATGGGCATCCCGGTCGGCAAGATCAGCCTCTACGTCGCCGCCGGCGGCCTCCACCCGGCCTGCTGCCTGCCGGTCTGCCTGGACGTCGGCACCAACCGCCGCGAGCTGCTCGACGACCCGCTCTACCTCGGCGTGCGGCGGCCCCGCCTCGAGGGCGCCGACTACGACCGGTTCGTCGAGCGCTTCGTGCTCGGCGTCAGGCGCTCCTTCCCGGACACCCTCATCCAGTTCGAGGACTTCGCCAAGGGCAACGCCTTCCGGCTCCTCGAGCGCTACCGGGAGCGGGTGCTGTGCTTCAACGACGACATCCAGGGCACCGGCGCCACCGCCTGCGCCGCGATCATGACCGCCACGCGCATCGCCGGCGAGCGCCTCGCCGACCAGCGGGTGGTCATCTGCGGCTTCGGCCAGGCCGGCACCGGCACCGCCCTCCAGCTCCGCGCCGCGCTCGAGGCCGAGGGCCTGTCGCGCGACGAGGCGCGGCGCCGCGTCTTCGCGGTCGAGGTCAATGGCCTCCTGGTCGAGGACGACCCGGGCCTCGACGACCGCGAGCGCTGCCACGCCCAGCCGCGCGAGGTGGTCGCGAGCTGGACCCTCGCCAGCCCGGGTCGGATCGGTCTCGCGGACGTGGTCGCGAACGCCCGCCCGACCGTGCTCGTCGGCTACACCGCCCAGAGCGGCCTGTTCGACGAGCAGATCCTCGCGGCGATGGCCGGCAACGCCCGCCGGCCGGTCATCCTGGCCCTGTCCAACCCGACCTCGAGGAGCGAGTGCACCCCCGAGGCGGCGCTCCGGGCCACCTCGGGACGGGCCCTGGTCGCCACCGGCAGCCCGTTCCCGCCGGTGCCCTGGGAGGGGCGGCTGATCGCCACCTCGCAGTGCAACAACCTGTACGTGTTCCCCGGCGTGGGTCTGGGCGCCCTGGTCGCCCGCGCCTCCCGGGTCACCGACCGCATGTTCACCGCCGCCGCCCGCGCCCTGTCGGCCATGGTCGGGCGCGCCGACGAGGAGCGCGGCCTGCTCCTGCCGGGCATGGAGGAGATCCGCGAGGTGGCGGCTCGGGTCGCCCTGGCGGTGGCGGTCGAGGCGCGCGACTCCGGCCTCGGCCGCCTGCTCGACGACCGCGAGCTGGAGGCGCTCGTCCGCCGCGCCCAGTGGTCGCCCGGCTTCGTCCCCTACCGCCCCGGCCGGCCGGGGAGCTGAGGCGGGAGGGGGGCCGGGTCCCGGACCAGGTCCAGGACCACGTCCACGTCCACGTCCACGTCCACGTCCACGTCCACGTCCACGTCCACGTC
>CAYTJW010000730.1:0-3351 GCA_964438135.1 uncultured Thermoanaerobaculia bacterium | reverse complement strand
GGGCCTCGCCCCGCCCCGGCCTTCCCTGCCTGGGCCCGTGGCCGATGGCCGGCGCGCTCCGCTCCGGCCGGGTCAACTGCGGCGGAGGCGGTGCCGGCTGCCGGCACCGAGCGCCGCAGCCTCGCCGCCGGACACGGTCGGGCACGGGTGCGGGCGCGACGGCAGGTGTCCTCGAGAAGTCGCTCGTTCCCCGGGGTCGAGGCGGCCCGACGCGCCTACGGCCCATCGACCCGGACCCGCCGGATGGCCAGCGCGCGGCCGTCGCCCTCGTCGGCGTCGACCAGGGTGCCGTGCAGCTCGAGACCCTGGCTCGCCGGCTCGAGGGAGCGGGGGGTGTTGAACACGAAGCGCTCGACCGCCCGCTCGGGCCGCATGCCGATGACCGAGAGGTACGGGCCGGTCATGCCGACGTCGGTCTGGAAGGCGGTGCCCTGCGGCAGGATGCGCTCGTCCGCGGTCGGCACGTGGGTGTGGGTGCCGAGCACCGCCGTCACCCGGCCGTCCAGGTACCAGGCGAGCGCCTGCTTCTCTGACGTCGCCTCGGCGTGCATATCGACCAGGATCACGCGCGGCCGCGGCGCCGCGGCCGCCAGTGCGGCCAGGACCCGGTCGGCCTCGCGGAACGGGTTGCCGACCGGCGCCATCAGCGCCTGGCCCTGCAGGTGGACCACGGCCACCGGCACGCCGGCGGCCGTGGCGGCGACACAGAAGCCGCGGCCGGGGTTGCCCTCGGGGTAGTTGGCCGGCCGCAGCAGGCAGGGGTGGGTGTCGAGCAGGGCGACGCCCTCCTTCTTGTCCCAGACGTGGTTGCCGGTGGTCCAGACGTCTACCGGCAGCGGGTCCATCTCCTCCAGCATCTTCAGGCTCAGCCCGAAGCCGCCGGCGATGTTCTCGACGTTGACGACCACGAAGTCGACCCGCTCGCGGTCGACCAGACCCTCGAGGTGGGCGACGACGGCCCGCACCCCGGCGCGGGCGACGACGTCGCCGACCAGCAGCAGGCGGATCACCGGGCGTACTCCACGGCCCGGGTCTCACGGATCACCGTGACCTTGATCTGCCCCGGGTACGTCAGCTCGGCCTCGATCCGCTTGGCCACGTCGCGGGCCAGCCACAACGCCTCCTCGTCCGAGATGCGCTCGGACTCGACCACGATCCGCAGCTCCCGCCCGGCCTGGATGGCGTAGGCCTTGGCGACCCCCTTGAACTCCGACGCGACGGTCTCGAGCTTCTCGAGTCGCTTGATGTAGTTCTCGAGGATCTCGCGGCGGGCTCCCGGCCGCGCCGCCGACAGGGCGTCCGCGGCGGTGACCAGCACCGCCTCGACCGACTGCGGGTCGTAGTCGCCGTGGTGGCACTCCATGGCGTGGATCACCGCGTCGCTCTCGCCGCAGCGGCGCAGCATCTCCCGCCCGAGCTCGAGGTGGGTGCCCTCCATCTCCCGGTCGATCGCCTTGCCGACGTCGTGCAGCAGGCCGGCCCGCTTCGCGATCGCCGAGTCGGCGCCGAGCTCGGCCGCCATGTGCGTCGCCAACCAGGCCACCTCCATCGAGTGGCGGAGAGCGTTCTGCCCGTACGAGGAGCGGAACTGGAGGCGGCCGATGAGCTTGAGCAGCTCGGGGTGGACGTCGGGCAGGCCCAGCTCCAGGGCCGCGGCGCCCCCGTCCTTGAGCAGCTTCTCCTCCATCTCGGCCTGCACCTTGGCCGCAACCTCCTCGATCCGGCCGGGGTGGATGCGCCCGTCCTGGATGAGGTTGAGCAGGGTCAGGCGGGCGATCTCGCGCCGCACCGGCTCGAAGCAGGACAGGATCACCGCCTCCGGCGTGTCGTCGACGATCAGGTCGACGCCCGTGGCCTGCTCGAAGGCGCGGATGTTGCGCCCTTCGCGGCCGATGATGCGGCCCTTCATCTCGTCCGACGGCAGGTCGACCACCGCCACCGTGCTCTCGATCACGTGCTCCGAGGCGATGCGCTGGATGGCGAGCGAGATGATGCGCTTGGCCCTGTCCTTGGCCCGCTCGGTGGCATCCTCCTCGACCCGGCGGACGAGGTTCGCGGCCTCGATGCGCGCCTCGTTCTCCAGCGACTTGAGCAGCTCGGCGCGGGCCTGGTCCGAGGTCATCCCGGCGACCTGCTCGAGCCGCTGCCGGTGCTCGCTGGCGGCCGACTGCAGCGCCGCCTCGCCGGCCGCGAGGGCGGCCTCGCGGGTCGCGAGCTGGCCTTCGAGGGCGGTGGTGCGCTCCTCGCGCTGGTCGATGGCGGCCGCGCGACCGGCCAGCTCCGCCTCGCGCTCGTCGAGCCGCGTCTCCAGCGCCATCGCCTCGAGGCGCTGCTCGCGGGTCTCCCGCTCGAACTCGCTGCGCGCCTCCAGCAGGCGCTCGCGGACCGCGATCTCCCCGTCCCTGAGAACCCGCTCGGCCTCGATCTCCGCCTGGGCGACGACCCGCCGCCCCTCCCTCTCGGCCCTCGCCAGCAGCTCCCGGCCGGCCTGCCGGCTCCGCCGCCACAGGCCCCAGACCACGGCCGCGGCGAGACCGGACAGCAACAGACCGGCGGCGCCGATCGCGTACGCCAAGGCATCCACGGTGCACCTCCTGTCAAGGAGCGACCAGACCGGCCGGCCTGGAGAGGACGTGTTGTGAAGAAGTGTCGCCTGATCGAGACCGGACCACAGGACCCGGAACACACACCCGCGAGACCGCGGGAGAGAAGGAGGTGGAGGTCCCCGCCTCGGCCGTGTGAGCTAGCCTATTTGAACCTGCGTGACCACAGGTGGGTGTCTGTCTCCCACCCTTCTCCCATCGGCAATCGCGGCGGGCATCCGGGTGGAGGAACTCGACGACCCGTCAAATAGGTGTTGGTTCAAGGATAGTTTCGCTCATCACCAACCGCGCAGGGACCTCCGTGCTCGTCCTGTTCGCGCCGGGCGACCCCGGCCCCCATGGCCTCGTCGACCTTCTTCACGAGACGCTCCGCGCGGAGCGTCAGCTGCCTCTGCCGGTCGTCCTGATCCCTTTCCCGCTCGAAAAAGAGCTCGTCCGCTATGTTCATCGCGGTCAGGACCGCGATCTTGACCGTGTCGACGCTCGCGCTCCGCTCCGCGATCTCGCGCATCCGCGAGTCGACGAAGCGCGCCAGCTCGTGCAGCCGTTCGACATCACCGTCGGTGCGCACGCCGAGGCGCTGACCGAAGATCTCGACCGTGTCGCGAACGGGAGTCACGAGACCTCCCTCCTCGCCCCCAGTATAACCCAGCCTCGGGCCGTGCCCTTCCGCCGCAACCCCCCGAGCCGGTGACGGGCGCGGTGGGGGGGCGGACGACCGGGCCGACCCTGTCGGGGGCTCGCTCCC
>CAYTJW010000729.1:0-3362 GCA_964438135.1 uncultured Thermoanaerobaculia bacterium | reverse complement strand
CGCGGCCCGGCGCCCGCTTCTGCCCGGGGTGCGGGCACGACCTCACGGCAGGCTGAGGCTCACCACCCCCGCAGCGGCGACACCGTCGGCAGCACCGGCGTCAGGCGCTTGAGGCGGTCCACGGCGTGGGTCCGCCACCGCTGCCGGTGGCCCTGGAAGGTGCCGTTGTGGACGTAGACCGCGTCGGTGTAGGTCGAGATGACCAGGGTGGGGAGACCGAGGCCGAGGACGCTGGCGAGCAGGGTCCGCACCATCTGCAGGGCGGTCAGCATGCCGACCGAGAAAACGACCACGAGGATCTTGGCGGCGAGGATGGTGAGCACCGCCGCCGCGGCGATCGAGGTCGTGCCCCGCAGCCGCTCGGAGTTCTTGTCGAACAGGCCGGCGAGGGTCATGTACTCGGGCAGCGACCAGTCCTGCCGCCACCACGGGTCGAGGAAGCGGGGGTCGTCGTCGGACGAGGTGCCGGCCAGGTGGATGCCGGCGAAGTGGTGCGACTTGGGGATGTACCACATGTAGTACTCGTTGACCTCGACGCCGTTCATCCTCGCCAGCTGGTCGGGGTCCGAGTCGGCCCGGCCGAACTTGCGGAGGGTGGCGTAGCCGCCGATGCGCGAGGCGAGGCTGCCGCACAGGTAGTGGCCCAGGTACTGCTCGGCGCGGGCGGCGTTGGTCGACACCAGGCCACCCGCCCAGGCCGCGGCGTAGGCGATGTTCATCGCCGGCCCGGTCAGGTAGTCGGGGTAGAGGTAGTCGAGGCCGGTGCGGATCAGACCCGCGCCCTCGGTGCTCAGGAACGGCGCGCCGAGGTCGAGCTCGGCCCGCTTGCGGTCGCCGTGGATCATGGCGAGCAGGTCGGAGACGTTGCGGTTGACGTCGAACGCGAGCTCGGTCGCCTCGCTCGGCGTCCCCTCCGGGCCCTCGACGCCGCACACCACCCGGAAGCTGGCGCCGGCGAGGGTGTCCCAGCGCAGCCCGGCGTAGCGCAGCGTCCAGGCGGCGAGGCCGTCGGCGCCGGTGGTGGCGTCCTCGGCGTCGGCAGTCAGGCTGGCGGTGCCGCCGCCCTCGACGCGCAGGGTCATGCCCAGGCCCTTGAGCGGCCGCGCCGGGTCCGGCGCCAGGCAGGCGAAGGCGCCCGCCTCGGAGGTCCCGGGCACGCCGCCCGGCACCACCCACAGCTTGAGGTAGACGGGGCGAGGCGTCAGGAGCACCTCGCCCTCGAGCTGGAGCGGCCTGGCGTCGGCGGCCGCCCCCGGCAGCTTGACCTTCTGCTTGACCTTGAGCTTGAGCGGCTGCTCCCCCTGCTCGCGGTAGAGCAGCACCTTCTTCGACGACACCACGAGCCGGTCCTTGCCCGGCTCGGAGAAGGCCTCGTCCTCCTTCCACTCGAATCCGCCCTCGAGGCGGCCGTCGAGCTCCACCTTGCGCTCTTCGACGGTGAGGTCCTGGACCGCCTCGTCCGGGTCCTCGACGTCGCTGCGGTGGACGAAGACCACCACCCCGACCTCGTCGGAGCCGTCCGCCACCACCTCGCCGGCCTTGAGCTTGACGCCGCGGGCCTCGTAGTGGCGCTCCTCGTCCGGCTTGACCTCGAACCGCACCACCAGCTCGAACGGCGGCGCCAGGGCGTAGGCCATGCGGGCAGCGTGCTTCTTGCCCCCGGCGGCCGCGCTCACGCCGGCCCCCCGCCCGGCTGCTCGGTGCAGCTGACCCGGACCTCGATCTCGCCACTCTCCATCAGCCACTGGTCGGTGAGCTTGACCCCCGCCTTGAGCTTCGGGTGCAGCCGCCAGGTGAGGCCGCCGTCGTCGGACGCGATCTGGTCGAACTCGAGGTAGTCCGGGTCCGCCAGGGGCCGGTCCCAGAGCGGGGTGAAGCTCGGCCGCACCGGCGCGTCCTGGCCCGGCTGGTGGAAGTAGATCACCAGCTCGCCCAGCTTCCACTCCTTGCTCGCCGGCGCCCAGCGCACCCGGAAGGTCGGGCGCGCCGGGTCGGCCGGCAGCTTGCGCTCGCCGTTGACCTGCTCGATTGCCAGCTGCAGGCCGAGGTTGAGGGTCAGGGTCAGGGTGGCGTTGATCAGGCCGCCGCCGGCGCCGGCCGAGACGTCGAGCGCGGCGGTGGCGGGCGGCTCTCCCTGCGGCAACGGCTCCCGGAACGACACCCGGGCGCAGCGCCGGCCGTGCACCATGCCCATGTCCTCGAGGCTCACCCACTCCTGCGCGGACAGCAGGGCGAAGCGGATGGTGCCGTCGCCGGCCGGGAAACGGCCCTTGCCGACCTCCTCGCAGTGGGCGTAGACGAAGATCGAGGGGCTCTTCTCGCCGTCGAGGGTGGTCGAGGTCAGGCCGCTCTGGTCGACGCTGTCCACCTGCACCGCGAAGTACTTCCGCGGCGGGGTGCTGCCGTCCTCGGTGGGGGTCGTGGCCTGGATCGTCACCGACGCCACCTCGACGCCGTTGACGAAGATCGACACCACCACCGACGCGATCCCGGCCAGCACCGGCGCCACCCCGGGCGTGCGCAGCCCGTCGTTGAGGTTGAAGGGGTCGCGGTAGAAGTCGTCGGCGCCGGCGGCGCCGGCCAGGAGCAGCAGCCCGGCGAGCAGGAACGCCCGCTGCGCCAGCCCTGCAGCCCGGCCGGCGCCCGCCAGCCGCGGCGTGCGCAGGACGACGTAGGACAGGAGGGTGCCGACGACCACGTTCGCCCGCAGCAGCGGGTACTGGGAGATGCCGAGCAGGTGGTAGATGACGAAGGCGGTGAGGAAGGGCAGCGCCAACCCCACGCCGATGAGGATGAAGCGCGGGATGTGCTGCCGGACGACCTGGAGCGGCGCCAGGACCAGGTCGACCTCCTTGCGGAACCAGACCAGGCCGATCGGGAGGGCCAGCATCAACGCCGGCGTGACCAGGTCGAGGCCCTCGCGGCGGACGAACAGCGGCGTGCGGGTGATGCCCCACACGACCCCCACGACGACCACCCCGAGGACCACCCGGACCACCATCGGCACCCGGCCGAAGGCGGTCAGGAGCGGCACCGTCACCGCCATCAGCGGCCGCCGCAGCAGGACCAGCGCGACCGGCACCGCGAGCAGCGCCATGGTGGGCAGGAAGTCGAGCCAGGACTCGCGGCCGGTGCCGAGGAAGGCCGGCCGCGGCAGGCCGCGGATCGACGAGTAGACCAGGAACAGGTAGCCGGAGAAGGCGCCGCCGAGGATCGCGAGCAGGTCCCACCAGGGTTGCGGCCGCTGCCGCCACGGCACGGTCCGGGCGACCTCCAGGAAGCGGCCCGCCGCCATCGGTGCCCGACCCGCAGCCGCCGCCGGCTCGGGCTCCGCCGCCGGGGACGGCTGAACCGGCGCCGCC
>CAYTJW010000728.1:0-3364 GCA_964438135.1 uncultured Thermoanaerobaculia bacterium | reverse complement strand
CGCCCCTCGCCGGCGCCGAGGGCGAGGGCGTCCGCGAAGCGGTCGACGTCGGCGACGCGGGCCGCCGGGTCGACCAGGGTGGCGCGGCGCAGGGCGGGGCCGACCGACGGGGGCAGGTCGGCCCGGGCGACGAAGCCCTCGGGCAGGGGCCGGGTCACCTCCTCGCCGAGGATCTGCGCCGTGCTCTTGCCGTGCCGCACCGCCCGGCCGCTGAGCATCTCGGCCACGATCAGGGCGAGGGCGTACTGGTCGGTGGCGGGCCCGACCTCGGCGTCGCGGGTCTGCTCCGGGGCCATGTAGGCGGGGGTGCCGACGACCGTGCCCTCGCGGGTCAGGCGGGTGTCGTCGGCGGCCCCGCCCCGGACCCGGGCGATGCCGAAGTCGAGGATCTTGGCCAGCCGGCGGTTGGAGAAGCTGGCGAGGAAGATGTTCTCGGGCTTGAGGTCGCGGTGGACGACGCCGCGGCGGTGGGCGTGGGCGAGCCCGGCGGCCACGTCGTCGAGGATGCGGGCCGCCTCGTCGCGGGGCAGGCCGGCCGGCTCGCGGCCGAGGCGCTGGCGGAGGGTCTCCCCCTCCAGGAGCTCCATGACGAGGTAGGGCACGCCCCAGTCGCCGACGTCGAAGTCATAGACCTCGACGATGTTGGGGTGCCGGAGCTCGGCCAGGGTCTGGGCCTCGCGCAGGAAGCGGCGGTCGAAGCTCGCGTCGCCGCCGCCTGAGAGCACCACCTTGAGCGCCGCGCGGCGGCCGAGGGTGGCGTGGACGGCCAGGAACACCGCCCCCATGCCGCCCTCGCCGAGCAGCCGCTCGACCCGGTACTTGCCGAAGCTCGCGCCGAGCAGGAGCTCGGACCCGGCCAGGGTCAGGGCGCCCCCACACGCCGGGCACGAGGTCTGGCCGGGCGCCAGGCGCCGGCAGGACTGGCACAGCCGCAGCTCCATCGCCGGTAGCTTACCCCGTCCGCGGCCACGTGGGAGCGCTCAGGGCGCTGGCGGCGGCTGCTCGGCCGGCGTGAGGCCCTTGCCGCAGCTGGAGCAGAAGTTGGCGCCGGGGGGGCTCAGCGCGCCGCAGCCCGGGCAGCGCCGCGGGGCCACGTCGGAGCGCGACGCGAGCTCGACCCCGTCGACCCGCCACTGGCCGTCGACGCGCAGCATCTCGACGCTCATGACGGTCTGCTCGCCGGCGCAGTCGGCGACGAACCCGATCTCGGCCCGCGCCTCGCGGCCGCTCTGCTTCTGCATGTTGACGCCGGCGGCGCGGCGGTCGGTGCACTCGCCGCGGCCGGCGCGGGCGGCGCGCTCCTGGTCGGCGAAGGCCTCGGCCGACACCCGCTCGCGGAAGGCGGGGCTGAGCAGCTCGTAGGCGCGGGCGTAGTCCTGGGCCGCCACCGCGTCCAGGTACTCGGCCGCGACCCGGCCGGCGTCGGCCTGACCGCGGTAGCCGAAGAACGCCAGGCTGCCGCAGGCCGCGGCGGCGATGGCGAACACCGCGAGCGAGATCACGCAGCCCCAGAAGAAGCAGCCGCGCGAGCGCGAGGACTGGCCCTCGACGTACTGCGCCACGGGCGCATCGTAGCGCGATCGGCCGCAGCTGTCAGCCTGCTGCGATCCGCAGGCAGCTCCCCCCGCCCGCCCTCGCGTCAGCTCGACGGCGGCCCGGTCCGCCGCAGCAGCAGCCAGAGGAAGAAGGGGCCGCCGAGGAAGGAGGTGATGACCCCCACCGGCAGCTCGGCCGGGGCGATGACCACCCGGGCGACCGTGTCGCAGCCGGCGAGGAAGGCGCCGCCGAACAGGCAGGCGGCGGGCAGCAGGGCGCGGTGGCCGGACCCGACCAGCAGGCGGCAGATGTGCGGCGCCATCATGCCGACGAAGCCGATCGGGCCGCAGGCGGCGACCACGCCGCCGACCATCACCGACGTGGCGAGGAAGAGCAGCTCGCGGGTGCGGCCGACCTCGACCCCACGGCTCGCGGCCAGCTCCGGCCCGGTGGCGAGCAGGTCGAGCTCGCGGGCGTGCCAGAGGACGCCGGCCACGCCCACGGCCACGAAGGGCAGGAGCTGGAGCAGGGCGCTCGCGTCGACCGCGGCCAGGCCGCCCATCAGCCAGCGGACGATGTGGTAGGAGCTGCCGAGCGAGGCGGTGTACTGCAGGAACAGGATCAGGCTCGAGAAGAGGAAGGTCATGGCCACCCCGGCCAGCAGCAACACCTCGCTCGAGGGCACGGCGCGCAGGCGGGTCAGTCCCCAGACCGTGGCCGTTGCCAGCAGGGCACCGGCCAGGGCCGCCAGCGGCTGCAGCGGCAGGTGGGGGGCGGCGACCCCGAGGCGGGTGACCAGGGCCACGCCGAAGGCCGCCCCGACGACACGCCGAGGGTGTAGGGGGTGGCGAGGGGGTTGCGGAACACGGCCTGGAAGGCGCTGCCGCCGGCGGCCAGGCCGGCGCCGGCGACGAACGCGGCCAGCACCCGCGGCAGGCGGATGCGCCACAGGATGACCGCGGCCGGGCTGCTGCCGCCGGGGTCGAGGAGGGTCGCGAGCGGCAGCCGCTCGACCCCGACCAGGGGCGCGGCCAGCACCACCACCGCCGCCGCCGCGGCGAGCAGCAGCAGGCCGCGGACCGGCCTCACCCCCGCCCCCGGCTGGGCACCACCAGCGGCAGCCCCTGGCCGGGCCGGTCGGCGAGGGCGAAGCCCGTGCCGTAGACCTCGGCCAGGGTCGACGGGTCGAGCAGGCGAGAGGGCGGGCCGTGGAAGCACACCCGCCCCTCCCGCAGGGCCAGCACCGCCTGGCACGACGGCAGGCCGGCGTTGAGGTCGTGGGTGACCACCACCACGGTCAGGCCGCTCTCCGCGTGCAGCCGCTCGAGCAGGTCCAGCACCTGCACCTGGTGGCGGTAGTCGAGGAACGCGGTCGGCTCGTCCAGGAGCAGGGTCGAACCGCCCTGGGCGAGGGCGGCGGCGACCATCACCCGCTGCCGCTCGCCGCCGGACAGGGTGTCGACCGTGCGGCTGGCGAACGGGGTCGTCCCGGTCACCTCCAGCGCCCACTCCACCGCCGCCGCGTCGGTCGCGGACAGGCCGCCCCAGCGGCCGAGGTGCGGGTAGCGCCCCATCTCCACGAACGAGCGCACCGCGAACGGCAGGCTGCCGCCGTCGGCCTGCGGCACGTAGCCCAGGATTCGCGCCAGGCCGCGGCGGCCGTGGCGCTCGAGCGGCTGGCCCGCGACCCGGACCTCGCCGGCGGTGCGCGGCACCAGGCCGGCGAGCGCCTTGAGCAGGGTCGACTTGCCGGCGCCGTTGGCGCCGACCACGGCCAGCAGCTGCCCGGCGGGCACCTCGACGTCGACGCCGAGCAGGACCGGGCGGC